>NZ_AAWL01000013.1 GCF_000169155.1 Thermosinus carboxydivorans Nor1 | reverse complement strand
ACAATGTTGCCCCCGCGGCTGATCGTCTCGTTGACAATTTGCGCTAACGCCTCTTCCCGGTCATAGTGATCATGCCGGCGGTTGCCATAGGTTGACTCGACAATGACATAATCGGCATCACTGATAGTAACAGGATCTTTCAGAATTGGCTGGTCAGGCTGGCCGAGGTCGCCAGAAAAAACGAGTTTCGTCGTTTGTTCTTGCTCCGTGATCCAAATTTCAACCATCGACGACCCTAGAATATGCCCGGCGTCACGAAACCGCACCCGCACATAGGGCGACAGGCTGATCTCCTTATCATATGGAACAGCAGAAAATTGTTTTAAACAATCATAGGCGTCAGGTACGGTATACAGCGGCTCTACCGGCTTGCGTCCGGCCCGCTTACCTTTGCGGTTGGCAATTTCGGCGTCAAATTCCTGGATATGGGCGCTATCGGGCAGCATAATACCGCATAGTTCCGTCGTTACCTTAGTGGCGTAAATAGGACCTTTAAACCCGGCTTTACAGAGTTTAGGGAGCAGGCCGCTATGGTCGATATGGGCATGGGTGAGTAGCACATAGTCGATTTCGGCAGGATTATAAGGAAAATCACGGCGGTTAAAAGCGCTAATGGCCTTAGATCCCTGAAACATGCCGCAATCAACGAGAAACTTTTCTTCTCCCGTCTCGATAAGGTAAGACGAGCCGGTAACCATCATGGCCGCCCCTAAAAACGTCAGGCGCACGTTCTCAACTCCTTCATATGCACTTCATCATAGAATATGTCTTTTCCACGCCGCGGGGTATATTCCTCCAATAAAAAGCAAGATGACGGCCTTGCTTTGGCAAAACCGTCATTCCTCACCGATAATCCGGACCTCCGGTTGGAGCCGGACATCAAACTTTTCTTGCACCCGGCGCTGCACTTCCCTAATGAGGGCCAACACGTCCTGGGCCGTTGCCCCGCCGGCATTTATGATAAAACCAGCGTGTTTCTCAGAGACTTGGGCGCCTCCGATCCGCAGACCTTTCAATCCGGTCTGTTCAATCAACGTTCCGGCGTAATAGCCTGGCGGCCGTTTAAAGGTGCTGCCGGCACTGGGCATTTCCACCGGCTGTTTGGCCTCACGCCTGTTAGTGTATTCAGCCATTTTACTGCTGATTTCAGCAGGACTGCCCGGCTTTAAGGCTAACTCTACCTCACAGATGACACATTTGTTTTCCTGAAACACGCTGTGCCGGTAACCGAAATCTATTTCGGCCTTGGTAAAGCGCTTTAGAGTGCCGTCAGGACAGACCGCGGTTACAGCGGCCACAACATTTCCCATCTCCCCGCCGTAAGCGCCGGCATTCATAAAGACCGCGCCGCCTATACTGCCGGGAATACCGACGGCAAACTCCATACCGGTAAGGCCTTGCCGGGCGGCGTAGCGGGATACATCGCCCAAAGATGCGCCGGCACCAGCATAGATAAGCGCCCCTGTATGCCGGATATAACCCATGTGCTCATCAAACTTAATGACTAAGCCCCGAATTCCTTTATCCAGCACGAGCACATTGGACCCATTACCCAATACGGTCACCGGCAAGCCAAACTTGGCCGCAAGGGCAAGGGCTGCCGCCACCTCGCCGGTCGACGCCGGTACAAAGAAAAAGTCGGCAGGCCCGCCAATATGGAAAGTAGTGTGCTGCGACATGGGTTCATCTGTTCGCACCCGGTCGGCGCTGGCTATACTTTTAAGTTTGCTCAGAAATTCCTGCCGCTCGTTATCGTTTAACAAAAAAATCCAGCCCTTCGGCGACTGCTTCGCCAATAATTTTATAGATATCAGCCATCATCCGCTGAAACCGAAAATATGCCTGGACAAAATCTTTGGCTTTACTGTTCAGCATCAGTAACTCATACAGCTTTTGGAGCTGCTCGGCACGCGCCTTATCTTCGCCTTTCCCGGCGAGCGCCGCATATTCAAGTTCCATCTGCTTAGCCAAAAACTCCTTTACCATTTTGAGAGTCTGCTCGTCGGCAGCGATTGCTTGTTGGGCAGCCAGCAAAGCACGGTATTCGTCCGAGTGTTTAAGGGCGCGGGCGAGCTCATGAGCTTTGTCGTAAACAAGCATTGCCATCCCTCACATTTACAAATCTATATTATGCGTATCATTACCAATTATTCAAGCAACGAAAATAGAATTCCTGCATGATTTTGGCATCCCGGGCCTGGGTACCTGCCGATTCACAGATAAGGCGCGGCGTATAACGCCGTTCGGCAATTACCTCTAGCAGCGGTTCATAGGACGGCCCAAAGGGATCATCAAAGGTCCAGTGTTTTTTCTCCCCGGCTTTTGTAAACTCAATCCGGCTAAAATGGATATGTAAGTTAGCCGCCACTTCCTCCCCCAATTCGGTAGCTACTTTGTCAAAGACGGCAGCAAATTCCTCACGGGTAGTATATTGTCCGCCGGTAACGGCATGCATATGGCCAAAGTCAACCGCCGGCGCCACCCATTTTGCCATACGGCATAACTCCAGCACTTCGTCCAACGTCCCGAGCTGGTTCTGTTTCCCCATTGTTTCCGGAGCAAGCAACACGGTATTAAGTCCCTGCCGTTCGGCTTCAGCTAAAACCTCTGCAAATAACCGCTTGGCCTGTTCCATTGCCCGCCGGCGTTCCTGTCTACCCGGCCCGCCGGGGTGGAACACTACGCGGTCGGCGCCCATCCATTGGGCCGCTTCCAGCGATTTTAGTAGGTGCTTTTTTGTATTAGCGGCTATTTTGGCGTCCTCGGTTGCCAAGTTGATATAGTATGGCGCATGGATGCTGAGTTTAATATTATGCTCCGCCGCCTGTCGGCCAATCGCCGCTGCCGTTTCCGGGCGGATGGTTACTCCCCGACTACACTGATATTCATAGGCGGTAAGACCAAGACCGGCCAGCCATTGCGGCATATCGACCGAAGCTTTATAGCCTGCCTGGTAAAAAGCATCAGGGTTGCCAGCCGGACCAAATTGCGCGTACAACTAAATCATCCCTCACTACTTTGCATATTTTATCAGCACAGCCCCGGAAAACCAAGCTGACGCAGCGCCTCATAAGCAACAACGGCCACGGCGTTGGAAAGATTGAGCGACCGTGCATCCTCGAGCATGGGAATACGAATGCAATTAGGCCAGTTGGCGCGCAAAAGCTCCTCGGGAAGACCGGCCGTCTCTTTGCCGAAAACAAGCACATCGCCGGCGGTGTAGCGGATATCGGTATAACGCTTCTGGGCTTTGGTAGTATTGAAATAGAAATTGTGACCGGCATAGCGGTCGGCTACTTCCTGAAAGTTTTCGTGATAATGCACCTTTACCAGATGCCAATAGTCGAGCCCCGCCCGCTTCAAATGGCGGTCATCGGTTGAAAAACCAAGCGGTTTTACCAAATGAAGTTCACAGCAAGTAGCAGCGCAGAGGCGCGCAATATTGCCCGTATTGCCGGGAATCTCCGGTTCGACCAGGACAATATGCAGCATCGAGTTCACCCCGCTATTTAGCACAAATTAGACTAAGGCCTTCCGGCGACAGGCTTTTTCGCCGGCGCAACATACATCAGGACGACCATGACAACAATGGACGCCAAAATGCCGGTAGATTGGGCGTTTAAAATCCATAGCCCCTTGCCTTGATTACCGAAGTGAAGCGCTATGGTCGTTGCAACCCCGACAATGGCCGAGGCAAACGCTGCTGTTGTTGTCGGTCGGATAGAAAAGAGTCCGAATAATAACGGCGCCGTCAACGAAGCCGCCATCAGGCTGTAAAAAATGGATAGGGCGGTAATAATATTAGGCAAAAGCAACGCCATCCCTACGCCCAAGAGGCCGGAGACCAGACTGACCATCCGGCTGGTTTTGAGCAAATTGGCATCAGCGACATGGGGGTTAATAAAAGTCTTATACAAGTCTTTGGTAATTGATGTGGCCAGCATATAAAGTACAGCGTCAGCGGTGCTGACTTCGGCGGCAAAAATGGCTGCCAGCGCCAAAGCCGAGACCCAGAACGGCATTAGCTCTTTCATGGCCACCGGCAGTGCAAGCTCCCGCTGCGACAAATTCGGAAAAATGGCGTAAGCGCACATGCCGAGCAGAGCTGGTAAAAAGGCGAATCCGAACTGAACAATAGCGTTCCAAGCCGTGCCGCTTTTCACGGCCCCAATGTCCTTCGCCCCGTAAACCTTGCCAATCAGTCCCGGAGAAATAAAGAAAGAAGGTGTAAGCATAAGAAAATAGCCGATAATTGTCGTCAGACCTATGCCATCCCATCGAAAGTACCGGGCAGCCTCGGCGCTTCCGGCGTTTTGGGCAATGAGCTTTTCCAGTCCGCTGAAGCCACCGACAAAATTCAGTGCATATGGCGCAGCAATAACAAAACCGGCAAAAATCACGGCCACTTCAAGAATATTCACAATTGCCGCCGAGAGAAGGCCGCCGGCGGCAAAATACAGGGTTGTGACCATCGCGCCGATGATTATTCCTATCGTCTTCTCCACGCCGGCGACTGCCCACAAAATCCAAGCGATGCCGATCAATTGACCGGCAAAAAGAGCAAGCGTTCCCACCGCCATCATTAGTGCAATAAGGCCGCGGAAATAGCGTGAATAACGCATGTCGAGATAGTCGCCGAGGGTATACAAGTTATATTTTTGCGCCACTTGCCAGATTTGCGGACCGACAAAATAGGCCAAAACTAATGAGCCTACGGCCGACGTGCCGATCCACCACCAGGCCGAAAGGCCGTGTTGATAAGCAATGCCTGTACGCCTACCGTCGAACCTGCGCCAATATTGGCGGCAATCAGCGTTGTAAACAATAGTCCCGGGCCTAATTGGCGCCCAGCCACGAAAAAGTCGGCCGCCCCTTTGACATACCGGGTAACGATAAACCCGGTCACGATGAGTAGCACGGCATAAAAAACGATCGCCATTAAATAATGGTTCATCCATCTCACCTCGGTCGCTAGGCGGACAGAAAACCGGCATATATACCCTGTCCAACCAAATGAGCCATATAGCGGCGGTCATACAAAAACCTGCCCGCAAAAGGGCAGGCAAGACTCAGCCATGGATCAGGCGCGGAATACACCGCACACATACCCAATCACTTTCCCCCTTGGTCTTAATCGGCAGCAGCGGCCGCTCGTGCTCAGTTATGCCGCACATATGACATTTCATTATCACATTGAATTCCGGCCGACCGGCGATTTGCCGCTTATGGGCGTGCACCGCCTCTTCGTCAAAAGGTGTTGCTTCCCGTTCTTCTAAAGTAAGTGCGCCCGTAGGACAGGTGCCGATGCAAAAGCCGGCGCCATCGCACAATTCTTCCCGCCGCACTTTCGCCTTACCGTTAACAATTTCGATGGCTCCTTCTGCACAAGGTGCTACACACTTACCACAACCAGTACAAAGGTCTTCATTAATTTTAACAATTTTGCGTTTTACTGTTTTTGCCATTGTAACCAACCTCTCACTCAAAAATTCAGCTATATTATATCCAAAATTCGCCGATATTAAGGCTCCCGCGCCATCTTTCCTCGTCGCTGAACGACTGCTCCCGCCGTCAGCATTAGCGCACTAACGATAAGGCCTGCATATAGCGGATCAATGCCGTAAGGAAAAAGAATTTTCCACAGAAGCGCGGCACCGGCGCCCCCCACCATCGACCAAATGGCATAAACCGGCCTAATGCGCCCCGGCCAGAATACGGCTGCCGTCAGTGGTAAAAAGATGCCGGCTCCGCGTAAACCCATTGATAGAAAATTCCATTCTAATACAAGTGATTTTAAGTTTCCAAAGGTAAAGAGCGTAGCCAATAGCGTAACCACCAACACAGCACCGCGGTTAGCCCACAGCAACCGCCGGTCGCCGCTTATTCCCCATACTTCGCTTAGAATGTCGCGCGACAGCATGGTAGCAACGCCGAGGGCCAAACCGGCGGCTGAGCCAATCGCCGCTAAGAGCAGCGCGGCAATAGCGACGCCGCCAAGCCATGGCGGCAAGTAATAAAGAATGAATAGTGGCAGCGCGTCAATCGGGGCAATAGCGGGGTGATGTACCCGCATGTACATGCCGGCCATAACGGCCGGAATCCCTGCCGGCAAGGTGATAAGGGCGGCCACCACTGCCCCCCGCCTGGCCGCTTGAACATCGCGGGCAGCATAAATTGCCTGAATATATGTTTGGGTGGATAAAGTACCAACTAGCAGTGACAGCGCACTGCCAAAATCAACCCATACTCCCCGGCCTACCAAATTAAGCCACGGGTCGGCAGGAAAGGCCTGCAAAAAGCCGGCCACACCGCCCATTCCTGTATAAGTCAGTATGCCAACGGCCACTAGCGTGATAAAAATTAGGACCATCTTCAGCGTACCAATTAGTCCTGTACCCCAGACACCGCCAAAAAAGACATAGACGATGATAAGAAAAAAGACAATGCCGGCAGCATAGGCGGCGTCAATTTGAAAAATGGCGCTAATAATCGGCACCGCCGCCAAAATGCTGGAAACAATGCTGAAAAAAATGCCGATTGACGACGCCAAACTGGCAAGCGGTCCGGCCAGCGGTCCGTAACTGATAGCAAGATATTGCGGTATAGTCTGCAGATTTGACTTTCGCAGCGGTGTAGCGTAAAACAGGCCCATAACGAGCAAGGCTATCCCCGTGCCAAGGGTAAACCACCACGCGGACAACCCGACGGTAAATGCAAGTTGAGCGGTGCCGACGGTAGAAGCGCCGCCGATGATCGTACCGATGATTGTCCCAGCAATCATCGTCACCCCCGACTTATGCCCGCCGACAGCAAAATCGGCGGCATTTCTTACCTTACGCGCGGCATATAGTCCTGTCACCGTTACGGCAGCCAATGTTACGAGCAGTCCGATCATATGTACTGGTGAAAGAAGCATACCTTTGCCCCCCGCCCGCAAGTGCAGCAAATCCGTTTCTTGCTTTCCCTGCCCCCAATATTAAACTATGTACAGCCGGCCAATTCTATATGTTCTCTGTCCAGTACCAATCCCCTGCCATACCTTTCGTTTTTTTGCCCAATTTCAAGCACCACAAAGAAAAAGCCCTTCTCGGACGGACACCTTCAGCAAAAGTCTCTTCCCACGCCTGATTCATGTCTCAAAGATATTAAACAATACCAAGACGCCAAAAACCGTAATAACGACCCCCGATATGCGGTTGACCCAATGGAGGACGCGTACATCCACCTTGGCGCGGAGAGTGCTAACCAAACTGCTTAACAGAAACCACCACAGGGTCGATCCCAAAAAAACGCCGCCTATCAGCATAATCGCCCCCCAGTAACTAACACCTGCCCCTTTGATGCCGAACGCGGCAAAAATGGCGGCAAAAGCAAGAATAGTAAGCGGATTAGTCAAGGTCAGCAAAAAAGTGGAAAAATAGGCGGCCGCCAACCCCTTGCCCCTCACCGCCGCCGACTGTGAGGCTGGTTCGCTAAAAAAAGTCTTAAGCCCCAACATGCACAGACATAGACCGCCGGCAAACCTTAGCAGCGTATGCTGTGATGTCAGAAAATTAGCCACGAAGGTCAGCCCAAAGCTGGCGATACACCCGTAAAGAGTATCGGCGGTAGCTGCGCCCAGCCCAGACAAAAAACCTGACGCCCGTCCCTCGGCCAGCGTGCGGCGGATACACAACACCCCAATCGGCCCGACGGGTGCAGCAATGGAAAAACCAATTATAACCCCTTTTATAAAGACGCCAAGATCCATCGGCCTCTCTCCTAGGCATACGACAATAGTTTAGGGAATTACGACAAAAAAGTACCTATTTTTATATTTTTAACCTTTTTGCCTTTGCTTTATTATTCTATGCGTGCCGGCTTTTTTCCCGCACCGGTCGGCACACTTTTTGGCGCCCCCCCATATCCTATATCGTAAATCAGAGGCAGCGTAAAGGCAAGGAGGAATTCCCCATGTTAAAAGGCAAAGTTAAACACGTCTTTCCAGGCGGCAATACTCCTTACGGCTTTTTTTCCTACTATGACTACATAATCTCCAGCGGTGACGCCGCCCGCATCTTTGTCATCAAAGGCGGTCCCGGTGTCGGCAAATCAACTTTTATGAGAAAAATGGGTGATGTAATGACAAACCGCGGCTATGACGTAGAGTTTCACCACTGTTCCAGCGATAACAATTCCCTGGACGGGGTCGTCATCCCCGCTCTACGGGTAGCCTTTATCGATGGTACGGCTCCCCACGTCGTTGACCCGAAACATCCCGGCGGGGTCGACGAAATCCTCCATTTGGGCGATTTTTGGGATGAAGCGAAAATGGTCGCCAATAAGCAGGCTATTTTGAACTGCACTAGCGAAATCAGCAAACTGTTTCAAAGAGCCTACCGCGTTCTGCGGGCCGCCAAATCCCTGTACGATGACTGGGAAGCAGTCAATACCGATGCCCTGAATCCCGTAGTAGCCAACCAAAAAGCTGCTGAGCTAATAAATGAGATTTTCGGTGGGATTAGCGGTATCGGCGCCGGAAAGGTGCGCAAACTGTTCGCCTCAGCCATCACCCCGGAAGGTCCGGTAAACTACCTCGATTCCGTGGTGGGCGCCATGAACACCCGCTATATCGTGACCGGCGAACCTGGAACAGGCAAGGCCACGCTCCTGCAGAAAGTAGTAGATACGGCGGTAGCAAAAGGGCTGGACGTAGAAGCCTATTATTGTCCGCTTGCCCCACAGAAAGTAGAGCATGTCCTGATTCCCGCCCTGAACGTCGGTATTACCACCGTCTGCGGCCCACATGCATATAAACCTTCTGATGCTCGCAAGACCATCAACATGAATGAATGCCTTAAACCTCAGTTTGTTGCAAAAAGGGCGGCCGAGAAAGCTTTCGCGCAAGAGACCTACCAAACCCTCTTTGCCAAGGCGGTTGCTTATATCAACCAGGCGAAAAAACTCCATGATACATTAGAGACTTACTATGTGCCGAACATGGATTTTGCCGGCGTGCAAAAACTATGGGAAAAAACACGCGACCGCGTGCTCGCCTATGCCAATAAATAAACTTTACCCCTGTTCTTTTTTCTGGAAAAATGATATATAATAGAATTGGTTCTGATAAAATGTGGGTTTTTCCCATGTTTTAGAGGAAATAAAAAACTGTCGGAAATCTGCATGCAAGGGCAACCGCCTGCGCACAGGAAGAACAGGGCATATGTGCAAGCTGGCCTTCTTTTGCGTGCGCAAAAAGAAGGCCTTGTATTTTGCGCCGGGAGGAAACACTGTGGCCAAACGTATCGGAGTAATTGGTATTGTCATTGATGACCCCAAAACAATCGTTGACAGAGTAAATGCCATCATCAGTGACTACAGTCATATTATTATCGGCCGCATGGGCGTCCCACGGCACGAGGAAAATGTCGGCGTAATCGCCCTGATTATCGAAGGTACGACCGACGACGTAGGCGCGTTAACCGGACGGTTAGGCAATTTACCCGGCGTTACCGTCAAATCGGCCCTTACTGCCAGAAGCACGACAGAAAAGGGAGGCAAATAAATGATTAATGATCTTGAGCGCACTTCCGACGCCTTTATTGACGACACCCTTATCATGTCGTTGCAGGAAGCGGCCAAAACCAAAGCCAAGGATGAACCACTGGTGCGCCGCATCATTAACAAGGCACTGGCTTTTCGGGGGCTGACGGCGGAGGAGGTAGCCGTTCTGCTGGAAGTCGAAGACCCAAATCTGCTCCGGGAAATGTACGCTGCGGCCGCTAAAGTAAAATTGGCCATTTACGGCACCCGCATCGTTCTATTCGCCCCGCTGTACATCTCCAGCTTCTGCATTAACAACTGCGTCTACTGCGGCTACCGCACTGGTAACCGTCAGCAGCTCCGGCGCCGGCTGACGCTGGCGGAAATTAAGGAAGAAGTCGAAATTTTGGAATCGCTTGGTCATAAGCGGCTGGCCGTGGAAGCCGGTGAAGATCCGGTCAACTGCCCAATAGATTATGTAGTAGACTGTATCAAAACTATCTACAGCATCCGCGATGGCAACGGCAGTATTCGCCGCGTTAACGTGAACGTTGCGGCGACTACGGTAGAAGAATACCGCAAACTAAAGAGCGCTGGCATTGGCACTTATATTCTCTTTCAAGAAACCTACCACCGACCGACATATGCCGCCATGCACCCAACCGGACCAAAAAGCGATTACAACTGGCATACGACCGCCATGGACCGGGCCATGCAGGCCGGGATTGATGATGTAGGCATCGGCGTGTTGTACGGTTTGTATGATTATAAATATGAGACAATCGCCCTTTTCCTCCATGCTGAACACTTGGAAAAAACTTTCGGAGTCGGGCCGCATACTATATCGGTTCCTCGTCTCCGTCCGGCGGGGGGTATGGATCTTTCTCAATTCCCGCACCTCGTCAGTGACGAAGAGTTTAAGAAAATTGTTGCCATTATCCGTCTGGCCGTCCCATACACCGGCATAATTTTATCCACTCGCGAGCAGCCGTCTCTGCGCGATGAGCTCATTACCTATGGCGTTTCGCAAATCAGCGCCGGCTCGTGCACCGGTGTCGGTGGCTACCACCAGGTCTACCGCGAGCACGACAGTTGCGCAAACGGCATGCAGTTTGAGCCTGGCGATCACCGGTCCCCCAACGAAATAATCCGTATGCTCTGCGATAAAGGGTTTATTCCCAGCTATTGTACCGCCTGCTACCGCCAGGGACGCACCGGCGACCGGTTTATGCAGCTGGCTAAAACCGGTGAAATCCAAAATGTTTGTCTGCCGAACGCTATTTTGACCTTTAAAGAATATCTGCTGGACTATGCCGATCCCCAGACCAAGGCAAAGGGCGAAGAGCTAATCCGCGCCAGTCTTGACCAGATTCCGCAAGCGCCGGTACGGGAAGAAACCGAACGGCGGCTTAAACAGATTGAAGCAGGAACGCGCGATGTGTACTTCTAAGCCAGTTGGGTTTTCCAACTGGCTTTTCCTTTGTATCTTGTCGTAAAATTATTATTGAGCGGTTAACTATATAACCATCCGGGAAATTCTAATGACTGTCCACCAAAATTTTCAACGAATAGGTGTAATTTGATGCGTCACTGGAAAAAATTAAAAACTATCTTAATCCTTATGCTTATCCCCCTGACAATAGTAGCGGCCGACAGCTGGCTGCGCAGTGCTCTTGCTCATTTCAAGCCTACCCTGAACATCGTCGCCGTCAGCAACGAATATATCCTTACCTGGGACAAACTTCCTTATCCTGTTTACTATGAAATCGAAGTGCTCAATCACCCGCCGGCTGATGACCGCGAGCCCGCAGGGCCGACCGAGCGAATTGCCCGTTACCGAACGCGGGAACCCAAGTTTGTCATTGACCAAAAATTCCCCTTCCGCACCTATTGGCGGGTAACGGCTCGCAGCCTGCTGCGTCTGCCGGTAGGCCGCTACTCCGAAGCAGTCAACCTGGCGGAAATAGCCGACGTTGCCGCCGTAAATTTTCATGCGGTGAAGCCAGTTGCTACTTCTCACTATCCCCATCACGACCCGGCGCCCGTCCGGCCTTTCCTAACGTGGACAACCGTCCCAGGTGCCGTCTACTACGAAATCGAACTTTTGAGCGCACCACCGGAAAACCCGAACGACATATTGCCTTCCCGCCACCGGTTCTTTGCTTCCCAGGAGGTCTTTACCAACGGTTATCAAGCCGACCTTTCCGCTTATGGCGGCGATCACCTTTACTGGCGGGTGCGAGCTTTGGACTACAATGGCCATCCCCTGGGCGTTTTTTCCGACGCAGCGGAAATTTTTATTGACCGTTCCCTGCCCCAGCTACACAAGCCGCTTATTAATGCCGATCTCAACCGAGACGGTATGCCGACGCCGCTGTATCCTGTCTACTCCTGGATCCCGATTATCGGTGCTACGCAGTACGAAGTAGAAGTGACCGACCAGCCTCCGGAAAACCCCAATGACATCGTGCCTTCCCGTCACCGCATCTGGAGTAAACGGGTTGAAGGTATTGACTGCTATGATGATGAACCCCGGATCCGCCCGGGCACTTATTACTGGCGGGTACGCGGGCTGGACGCTGCCGGCAACCCGGTCGGCGTGTTTTCCGATGCCGCTCCGTATGTGGTAGACCTCTCCAAAGGCAATTACGCCGCCACCTTCGGCGACAGCATCACCCATGGCGGCGGCGCCATCTCCTATTCGCCGGCCGATTGGGAATATAGTTTTCAGACCTATCTCAACTTTCCGGTCGTCAACCTGGGGCGCAGCGGCGACACTTCGGCAACCATGGCCGCCCGGTTTGAGAGAGACGTCCTGCCCTTTCAACCCAAATACCTAATAATTCTGGGCGGAACCAACAGTCTGCGCGGCGGCACGCCGGCATCCGAAGTGATAAAAGACTTGACGGCAATCCGGGACAAATGTTTAAAATACGGCATCCGCCCGATCTTTCTCACTCTGCCGCCCATCAATCCCGCCGCCATTGCCCGTGCGTTTAATGAAGAGACGGTGCCTAACTGGCGGGAGGAATTTGACGCCGTTAACCGTTTTATCCGTCAGCAGCGCTATTATATCGACCTTGATCCCTTTTTCTGCGATGCGGCCCGCGAACTTCCTGATCATTACGCCATTGACGGCCTGCACCCTGACATTGAAGGGAAAAAATTAATGGCCCAAATTATTAATGCCAATTGGGCCAGAGTAACACGTTAACTTATAACAGGTGAACATCAGCCGGATGAAACGCCAACCGTACCGGCACGCCCGCTTGCAGCCGGTTCGTATCCTGCCGGCGCGGCGCCAACAGGGTAAACACAATTCCTTCCGCCTGCACCATTATCCGTTCGGCGCCGATGCCAGCGACAACTTGGCGGACAACGCCGTCCACCACCACCCATGGTGGACGCTCAAACGACAACCGTTCGTCCCAAAGATAGATGGCGTCTGCCGGCAAACAGCACCGGACTGCCTCGTGCCGGCCGGGCAGCGTAAACCGGATGGACTCGGTCAGCCGCACCACCGTTTGCTCGCTCCCAGGTTCAACGGTGCAGGCAAAAATATTATCCATCCCTACCAGTTTGGCTACTGTTTCATCGGCCGGCTGTCTGAGCAGCACTTCCGGATGGCCGTCCTGAATAATGCGGCCTTGAGCCATGGCTACGGCCCGGTCAGCAAAATACAGGACATCGGTAAAATTATGGCTAACCAATAATACTGTCATGGATCGTACTTGGGCAAGCTGCCGCAGTTCGGTGAGGAGAGCGGTCCTGGTGGACGGGTCGAGGGACGCAAACGGTTCATCAAGCAAGAGTAATTCCGGGTCGGTGACAAACGCCCGGGCCAGACAGACACGCTGCGCTTCTCCCCCGGAAAGGCGTGACGCCTGGCGGGATGCCAAGTGACCACAGTGAAAAACATCGAGGGCCGCTGCAACCTTCTCTTTGACGACCTCTTGGGGCAACTGGCGGAATTTTAGGCCGAGTGCCACATTTTCGAACACCGTTCCGTCCAAAAGCAGCGTCTCCTGAAAAACCATGGCACAGCGCCGCCGCAGCGTCAGCGGTTCAGTCGCGGCCGCATTTTGACCAAAAAGTTCCACTTTTCCGCAATACGGCAAAAACAGATTGAGTACCTGCAGCAGACTGCTCTTACCGGCGCCGTTGGGGCCGATAATGGCTACTAATTCGCCCGGTGCTACAGCGAAATGGTCAATATCCAGCACTGTCCGTCCCTGCCGCCTGACCTTCACCCCTGTCATCCGCAGAACAGGCTGCATTACCATGCCTTCCTTCCTTTTTGCTGCAGAATAGTCAGCAGAATAATGACGGTATAGGCAAGCATCAGCAAGATAAAACTAAACGCCAAAGCTATATCGTAATTTCCTTTGCTGACCTCCATCACCGTCGCGGTCGTAAGCACCCTGGTCTGACCTTTAATATTGCCGCCAACCATCATAGATGCCCCTACCTCGGAAACAACGCCGCCGAAACCGGCCATTACGGCGGCCAGCAGTCCCAGCCGTGCTTCACGGATAAGCAGCCAGTTGGCTTGCCAAGACGTAGCCCCCAGCGATAATAATTGCCAGCGCAGTTTGGGGTTCAAGCCGGCAATAGCGGCAAAACTCAGTCCGGCGACGATTGGGCTGGCAATTAATGCCTGGGCGATAATCATCGCCCAGGGCGTATACATCAGACCCAACATGCCCAAGGGCCCATAGCGCCAGAAAAGCAGGCTGACAACAAGGCCAACCACTACCGGCGGCAGACCCATGCCAAAATTGATCAAACTCAAACAAATACTCTTGCCGGGAAAGTCGCGGAACGCCAGCCACAATCCTAGCGGAAGGCCAACGACCACACTGATGAGCGTTGCCGTTCCGGAGACAAACAGCGTGAGCAGCGTTACCTGGTACACTTCGGCGTCGCCGCTAGCCAGCAGCGCGATTGCCTGTATCAAACCATTCCAGAAATTTTCCATACCCTACCTTCAAAACATCTATTAAACAACCATTTTTACCGAACTAGTGAGCCGGAGCGCCGCCGCACTCACCAGCTTCGCCTTTCATAATGGCCAGCCCGTGTTCTAAGGCCGGCAACACTACTTCGAGGCATTCCCGCACACCTTTAGGACTGCCGGGCAGGTTAATAATCAGGGTGCGCCCGCGCAGGCCAGCGACCGCGCGGGATAGCATCGCCCGCGAAGTTTTTTCCAGCGATTTGGCCCGCATGGCTTCGGCAATGCCGGGTACTTGCCGGTCAATCACGGCCAGCGTGGCTTCTGGCGTAACATCACGCGGTCCAAGCCCTGTCCCGCCGGTGGTGAGAATTAAATCGATCTTGAGTTCATCGGCCATGTAGATAATTTCTCGGCTGATGACCGCCTGGTCATCGGGAACAACTACATAACGCTTGACCGTTCCCAGACCAGCCAGCATCTCGGCAATAGTTTTGCCGCTCATATCCTCCCGCTCGCCCCGCGAACCTTTGTCACTGGCCGTGATAATCCCGATGCTAAACATTGTCAACCACCTCAATGATATCGCCGACCGAAACTACGCCAGGTTGCACAACAATCGCAAAGATTCCCTCTTTCGGCATGACACAGTCGCCGGCTTGGTAATAAATGCTGCAGCGAGTATGGCATTCTTTGCCGATTTGGCTGACTTCCAGCAGGGCATCACCGATTTTCAGCCTGGCACCCACCGGCAGGGTCGTGAGTTCAATCCCTTCGGTGGTCAGGTTTTCAGCAAAATCGCCTGGCTTAACGTCCAGCCCCTTTTGCCGCATCTTTTCGATGCTCTCAAGGGCCAGCAAGCTAACCTGCCGATGCTGAAAGCCGGCATGGGCATCTCCCTCCAGGCCAAGGCCGGTCAACAATCTGCCTGTCCCAACATTTGTCTTGCGCTCACCTTTGTTTTTACTTATGCAAACGGCTACAATTTTTCCGCGCACTCATACCGACTCCTCTCGCTGATAATTGCCGCTCTTGCCTCCTGATTTAGCTGTCAGGCGGATATATTCCACTATCATATCCTTATCTACGGCTTTACACATGTCATAAATAGTAAGGGCGGCTACAGATACGGCGGTAAGGGCTTCCATCTCGACCCCCGTTTTACCGGTCGTCTTGACCGTGGCGCGAATGTCAATGGCGCTGATTTCTTCCCGCAGGGTAAATTCAATGTTGACACCGGTAAGCAGCAGCGGATGGCACATCGGAATAAGCTCCCAAGTGCGTTTGGCGCCCATAATGCCTCCCACTTGGGCTACGGCGAGAACATCGCCCTTACCCATCGCCCCTTTTTTAACCAGTTCCAGTGTCTGAGGCCGCATTGTTACCCTGCCCTCGGCAACAGCTTCCCGCACCGTATCATTTTTGGCGGTAACGTCTACCATCCGGGCTTTGCCGGCTTCATTAAAATGCGATAGTTCCACTCCAGCCACCTCTATGCGAAATGAAAAAATTCAAAGATATTTTGCTCGGTATCGAAGTAAAGCAGTTTGTTCCTGATAGGCTGACCAAGGCCAGTCAGGATTTTTATGACTTCTTGCGCCTGCAACGCCGCCGCCAGCGCCGGCGTCGGCGCGGGATTGCCAAGCAGCGCCTCTACGCCGCGTTCCGCCCCGGTCATTCCCCGGTAGACATGCGCCAGACCGGGGTCGCCGGGAAAAACGGTCATTACTTGGCCGGTGCAGCCAGCAATGGCGCCATGGACCAATGGCAGGCCCAGCCTGGCCGCTGCCGCTGCTAACACCAGCCGGGTCTTGATATTGTCCAGGGCATCGACAACAACCTGCACCCCGGCGAGGAAACTTTGCGCATTCTTTTCGTCCAACATACAAGGTACGGCGATCGCTTCAACATCCGGGTTAATGGCGGCTACCCGTGCGGCGGCAACCACCGCCTTATTTTGACCAATATTATCCATCGTTGCGAGAATTTGCCGGTTAAGGTTATGGAGGGCAAAATTGTCGCCATCAATAATTTTCAGTCGCCCAACCCCGGCTCGGGCCAGCAGCTCGACCACTAGTCCGCCCAGACCGCCGGCGCCGACAATGGCCACAGTGCTTGCCAGCAGCCGGGCCTGGCCGGCAGCGCCGATGGTTCCGATATTGCGCTGGTAGCGCTCAGGCACCGCACCATCTTTCATCTTAACCACCACCGACCGGCGGAAAAAGACCGACCCGATCACCGTCGGCCAACACCCGATTGCCATCGGAATGCATGCCGTTAACCATAATCATTTTTACTTCATGCCGGTCAATTTCCATTTCCGCCAACAATTCATCCACCGTAATGCCATCGGGAACATCGACCATAACAATGCCAGTAGCGCTGGCAGGACTGTACCGGCGCAGCGTGGCATACAGCCTTACTTCGATAACCATCAATTCACACCCTCTCAAACTTAATCAACAACTTAATCAACCCACAAAACCGTCCCGGCGCGGGAAGCATCATAACCGCCCAACGCCTCTACTTCCCGTCGGTAACCGTCCGAGCGCAGCACGGCAATAATTTCTTCCCGCCGCTCGTCATCGTCCGCGAAATTTAATATTAAGTCATATTGTTCATTGGCAATCGGAATAAAATCCAGCCCCAATGCCTGCGCCGCCGCCCTGATCCCTAACCCGGCGTCGGCGGCCCCGCCGGCAATGCTGGCGGCTACGGCCATATGCGTAGCTACTTCTTTTTCATAGCCTTGAATTTGTCCGGCGGCAATCCCCAGGCGGCGCAGTTCATAATCGAGCAGCATCCGCGTTCCTGAACCGCGCTGCCGGTTAATATACATAATCCCGGGTTGCGTTAAATCGGCCAGCGAACGAATTCCCTTCGGATTGCCCGGGGCAACAAGCAGGCCTTGCTCACGCCTGGCGAGATGAACGACCATACACTTGTGTCCCGCCAATAGCCGCCGAACAAAAGGCAAATTGTATTCGCCTGTTTCGTCATCTAACAAGTGAATACCGGCCAGATGGGCTTCGTTGTTGCGGATGGCCATGATGCCGCCCATACTGCCCACATTGGCGCAAGAAAGAATGTGGCCGCCATGGCGACGCAGGTGCATCCCGAGTAAATCAAGGGCTAAATCATGACTGCCTACCGCCAAAATCTGCCGCTCTAGCTCCAGCTCCGGACAGCATAGGTTAACGGTAATGGCCGTACCGGCGGCCAGACCATCGCTTTCGGCCGGGATGGCCATTAGCCCGCGCGCCCTGGTCAGCGAGGAAATAAGTCCCGCCCCGCGGGCCAGCGGCGCGGCTACGATCCGGCCCTGGACATTGCCCAACGAAAGGCGGACATATTCTTCTACCCCGATGGTCGAAAAAAGCTGGCGTGCGAGTTTAGCTTCCACCTGCTTAGGCGGCGTCGTCGGCAGCCCCTGGCGGGCTAGTAAAACCGGGCGGACGAATAATTCGGCCGTCAGCATGGCCGAAACAGGGTAGCCGGGCAAGCCAATAACCGGTTTTCCCCGGCACACCGCCAATACGACCGGTTTGCCGGGCTTGATGGCTACGCCGTGAACCAGCACCTGTCCTAACTCTGACATCACCGAATAAGTGTAATCCTCCGTGCCCGCCGAAGTGCCAGCGATCGTAATCACCATGTCGCAGTCATCGAGGCTGGCGGAAACGGCCTGGGCCAGCGCCGCGCGGTCGTCCCGCACGATTTTGCGCCGCACGGGCTGAGCGCCCCAGGATGCCACAGCTGCCGCTAACATAGGCGAATTAATGTCCAAAATCCGCCCTGGCGCCAGCTCCCGCCGGCTGGCCACAATTTCGGTGCCGGTAGGAATGATGGCCACTCGGGGCTTAGCGATGACTTTGATTCGTTCCAACCCCGCCGCCAGTAAAGCGGCAATATCGGCTGGCCCGATAACATGCCGCTCCGGTACAATCATTTCGCCCTGGACAATGTCTTCGCCGATAATCCGGACATGCTGCCACGGCGCGGCAGCAGCAGCAATTTCCGCATAATCTTCGGCAAAATGGACATCTTCGACCATTACGACGGCATTGGCTCCCGGCGGCAAGACATCGCCCGTATCAACGATACAGCAGGTTCCGGGGAGAATAGGGCCGCCGGCCGGCAGCACGCGCAGTTTTTTCGGCTGCCGCTCGGTTGCACCAAACGTATCTTCGGCCCGGACCGCAATGCCGTCCATCGCCGCCCCGTTGTAATGCGGGACCGACTGCACCGCGTAGACGGCGCATTCCGTCACCCGCCCCAGCGCTTGCTCTACCGCAATTTCTTCCGCTGGCAGCCTGGCAAAATAGCCCGCGGCAGCCAGGGCATTTTGCCATAGCGCCTCGGCCTCCTGGCGCGGCATACAGTCCAAATATACTTTTCCATTATGCATGGCATGTCTCCTTCTCAGCAGCGTAGCATCTCCACTTCCACTTGTTCACCGGCATAAAGGCCGCTCTTTTCCGGAGCGATAACAACGAGTCCGTCCGCTTCCGTCATGGTGCTAATAAGCCCTGATTTTCCAAAGACCGGCTCGGCCCAATACTCGCCGTCTCTGTGCAATAGCCGCACCCGGATGATTTCATCCCGTCCCGGCGCGGATGCAACATTGCGGCTCATCTTAGCCGGAACTTTAAACACTCTCTGCGCCTTTTCCCCAGCCATGACGGCAAGCGCCGGCCGGACCAGTTGGTGATAGATAATCAACGCCGAAACAGGGTGCCCTGGCAGCCCAAAAACAGGTACGGCGCCGACCATGCCGAATATCGTGGGCTTACCGGGTTTAACGGCAATCCCGTGGAGCAAAACCCCCGGACCGCCTAACGCTTCGATCGCTTTGACCGTATAATCCCGCGCTCCGACCGAGCTGCCGCCGGAAACCAACACGGCGTCGCATGCGGCTGCCGCCTCAGCCAACTTTAGCTGCAAACTTGCGTAGTTATCGCCGATTATGCCATAACGTACGGCGGTATAACCGGCTGACTCCAGCAAGGCCGCTAACGCGTACGAATTAATATCCCGCACCTGACCCGGCTGGGGGGAGACAGATACATCGACAATTTCGTCGCCGGTGGACAATACCCCAACTTTAAGCCGCCGGTAAACGCTTACTTTGGCAAAACCGCAGGCGGCTAACACCCCAATATCAAGGGGCGTTAATTTCTGTCCCTGCCGCACCAACACGGCACCGGGCATGGCATCTTCGCCGCGGGCAATACTATTGTCACCGGGCGCAACGGGTTTGGTTACCAGCAAGGTCCGGTCATCCACCCGCTCGGTATGCTCCAGCATGACGACAGCATCAGCATTGCCGGGCAGCATGCCGCCTGTCGGGACGGCTGCCGCCTGCCCCGGGCCCAGGACTAAGGTCGTAGTCTGTCCCATGGCAACTTCGCCGATGACGGTTAGCAGCGCCGGTATTCCTTCCCCGGCGGCAAAGGTGTCGGCACTGCGCACGGCAAAACCGTCTACGGTAGACCGAGGAAAAGACGGGAGCTCCTCGCGGCAAAGACAATCAACCGCAGCAATGCGCCCTGCCGCGGCGGCCAGTTCCACAATCTCGCTGCCGATGTCAGCGCTAGCGGCGTAGGCCAAAACAAGCCGACGCGCCTCGGTCAGCGTCTGGCAGTTGAAGAAATCCACGGCATTCACTCCTTGCGGGCGCCAAAGCACCCTAATTGGCAGTCGCGAATTTTGATTCCTAAAACGTTGGCCGCCCTGCCAATAACGAGCGGCGGCACGCCCTCACTTTGCGCCAATTCGTGCGCAGCGGCACAGGACAGCTTCCCGTCTGGCGCCGCTGCCCGTACTTTGTTGAGCAGTTCTTCCCGCAATTCTTGCACTGACCCAGCCTCCTGTATACTAAAGATAATATAATGATTAATTCACCAAATTCCATTTTATTCCTCCAATACACAAAATAAAAACCGGATCCTGCCCAACGGCAGGTCCGGTTTTTATTTATTAACGGATTAGAAGTTAAAGAGCGACTTAAGCTCCTCTTTCGGCACATCAAAAACGGTATTGTGCGGCGGCAGCGGTTCGGTGCGGAAAAAGTCAGGCAGGTCGTCGGCATCGTCGTTGAAACCCGCCGCTTTATTGAACGCCCGTTCGTCGCGCAAGACTTGCTTGCCCAGTTCCAGATAATCATCAAGCGACTTGTTCCAGCCATAGCGGGCGTTGCACATTTCGACAATACCATCGAGCCCTTCGGGAATGTCGAGGATGGCAAAGGCCACAAACAAACAAAGGCCGGTGCTATCCAGGAAAGATGTTGCGATTTGCAGGTTGCGCGAAAGTTCGACCTGGCCGGCTGGACTGAGCGGATCCACTTTGCCGCCTACCCCGAGAATATTGGCGGCAACGGCGTAGCCGGCTGTATGGTCAGCCCCCATGGTAGTAGTAGCGTAAGTTACACCGATACCTTTGACGGCCCGCGGGTCATAGGCCGGAATGGCCTGACCCTTTACAACCGGCACGCGTCTGACGCCGAAGGCCTTGCCGGTAACGGCGGCGCCAGCGCCGAGAATACGGCCGAGCGGGCTAGCTTTGCCTACTTCCTTGAGCAGTTCAATGGCCGCCTTGCCATCGCCAAACTTAGCCAGGCCGGCTTCCATGGCTACGCCCAGCGTGACACCCATCTCGATGGTGTCAACGCCATAATCGTCGCACATACGGTTAAGAACGGCGATGTCGTCCAGATTATCAATGCCGCAATCGGCGCCCAATGACCAGCAGCTCTCATATTCGAGACCGCCGGTTACCACATTTCCGGCCGCGTCTTTATAAATATTCGAGCAGCGGATGATGCACCCGGGCGAGCAAGCGTGGCCGGTTTTGCCGCCCCGCTCCTTGCAGATGGCATGCAGCGTTTCGCCGCCGATATTGTTGGCGCCCTCAAAACGGCCAACGCTAAAGTTGCGGGTTGGCAAGCCGCCGGCTTCGCTCAGGGTATTAACTAAAACGTCAGTGCCATAGGTAGGCAGACCCTGCGACGTAACGGGATGTTTCAGCAGGGCATTGGCCAGTTTTTTCGCTCCGGCCCGGAAGGCGGCTTCGTCGGCAAAGGAAACTTTGTTTACACCTGTGTCGTCAACGACAATCGCCTTAAGGCCTTTACTGGCCATGACCGCGCCAAGACCGCCACGGCCCGCTTGCCGGGTGGGCGCCCCTTCCATGTCGGTGAAACCAACACAAGCCGAGGCCATCTTGTTTTCTCCGGCCGTGCCGATAACACCGATCGCCACTTTTTCCCCAAACTTAGCCTGCAGTTTGGCAACGGCATCATAGATGTTTAGCCCTTTGAGCTCGGGCATTTCGATAAGGGATAAACCGTCTTTGTCAACCTTGAGAACGTAAGTTTTATCATCTTGGGGCAAGTCTTCCACGATAATGGCTTCAATTCCCAGCCGCCCCAGCTTGTGGCCCATGGCGCCGCCGACATTGCTCTCCTTGATGGTGCCTGTCAGCGGACTCTTGGCCCCGAGCGACATGCGGCCGGCATTCGGAGCACCCGTGCCAGAGAGCAGTCCGGTAGCAAATACCAGTTTGTTCTGTTTGCCGAGCGGATGAGCGTTGGGATCCACTTCGGCGCTAACAATACGCGAAGTTAATGCCCGGCCGCCAAGCCCTTTATAGGCCGCCCCGTCTTCCGGCGTGATGGTCAAAGTAGCCATGTTGACACGGTAAAACATCAAACCCCTCCCTGTAAATTATTAAAAAATAAAAAGAAGTCCATTACGGACTTCCTTTGCGCACTGGCAGGCATGGGGATTTCTCCCCATACCCTTACGTTTACCACGCCTGGACGGCAATGGTAACTCGGAACTCACTCTCACCCTATATTATTATGCGTTTGTTATTTTCTAAAGTACGGCAATTTTTTGCAAATTCCTGCTCTCTTTTACCAATCAGCACATTTTTTATCCGCCAATTTGCGACATTTTTCGACGAAAGCTAGGTTGCCCGGCGGCTAAATTATGCCCGGCCGGCTTTTCCGACAGCGCCCGGAGAAAAACTTCGCCGAGCTGTTGTTCGCTTGCCCCGGCCCTAAGCAGCGTTTTGAGATCCAGTTCCCGGTTGGATAAGAGGCAAGGCCGTAGCTTGCCGTCGGCCGTCAACCGCATGCGGTTGCAGGCGCCGCAGAAATGTTCCGTAATCGGGGTGATGAAGCCAAAGAGACCCTTGGCTCCCGGCAAGCGGTAATATTTGGCCGGACCATTGCCAATACTGCCCGTCGCCGGCTCCAGCATTCCCAGACCGGCGGCATTCAACCGGTCTTTAACCTCTGCCGGCGCCATTCCCGGCCCGGTACCGTCGTAGCCGATCGGCATATATTCAATAAACCGGACAGCAATAGGGTAGCGGTAAACCATCTCGATAAAATAGCTCAGGTCGCTGTCCATAAAGGCACTGGTTAGAACGACGTTAATTTTAACGGGATGCAGGCCGATAGTTATAGCTTTTTCAATCCCGGCCAGCGTGCGCTCCAGACTGCCACTTCCGGTGATGCGCCGAAACCGCTCAGGATCGACCGTATCCAAGCTGACATTGACTCGGTGAAGTCCAGCGGCTTTGAGATCTTCAGCCATATCCGCAAGCAGGCTGCCATTGGTCGTCAGCGACAAATCATCAATAATGCCGAGCGAGCTGAGCGCGCGAATAAAATCGACAATACCCTTGCGCACCAGCGGCTCGCCGCCCGTTAGGCGGATTTTGTTCACCCCGTATTTGTTAAAGACTTTGATCAGATACAGTATTTCCTCGTACGCCAGAATATCGGCATGATCCAGCAGCTTTACGCCGTCAGGGGGCATGCAATAGGCGCAGCGGAAATTACAGCGGTCGGTAACGGAGATGCGAAGATAGTCGATAGAGCGGTTATAACCGTCGCGCATTACCTCACCTCCCGTTAGTACAATCCTTTTGCAATCTTTTGCCTGGCCTATACACTAGCCCTTTATCAAAACGTGAGCGACCAAAAAGTCGGCCAGCGGCGCCGCGTCATCAAGACCGAAGTGGGGCACATCGTCATAGAGGACGACGTCGGATACGACGGCGAGCAGCTCTTCTTTGCTGCATAAAGGCCGGTCGCAGACGGCTTGGCGGAATACCTCAATTTTGCGTTTGCCTTCCCGTTTATAACCTTCGGTAAAAATAATATCTACACCGTCCACGAACGACACTACTTCGTCAAGCGTCAATTCCTGCTCAACTTTTTTAATCATGGCCATCTTAGCAGGCGACGAAATGCAGACCACATCAGCACCGGCCTGGGCGTGCCGCCAAGTGTCCTTGCCCGGTCTGTCCATATCAAAGCCATGGACGTCGTGTTTGATCGTACCAACTTTATAGCCGCGCCGCTTCATTTCCCGAATCAGCTTTTCAAGATAGGTGGTTTTGCCGCAATTAGATTTGCCGACAATGGAAATCACCGGAACCATAATTTTCCTCCATTTTTTTGTAAGTTGTATATTTTAGTTCTCCGTTTCCTGCTGTTGCCCTGCCATGGGGCGGATAAAAATTCGCTGCTGACAGGCATAATAAAAGCTGATACCCAGCAAAAAGATTCGAAGGATTCGGCTGGAAAAAAGGCGAATATCTTATTCAGAAATTTTTGCACGAGGTGATTGTATGACGACCTTACGTTTTTTAGGCCATGCCTGTTTCGAGCTGAGTGACGGCCAAACAACGCTTCTTTTTGACCCTTATCTGGCAGATAACCCCTTTAAAATAGCCGGTCCGGACGAAGTGAACTGCCAATATATTCTCGTTTCTCACGGCCACTTTGACCATCTTGGCGACACGGTGCGCATTGCCAAGCGTACCGGCGCTACTGTCATTTCCACGGCGGAAGTGGCCCGTCTCTGCGGTGAACAGGGGGTTAACAGCCACGCCATGCACATCGGCGGCAAGCACACTTTTGATTTCGGCTATGTCCGCATCACCCTCGCCTTTCATGGCGCCGGCGTTCCTGGGGGCCACGCCTGCGGTTTTATTGTCAATTTCCACGGCACGACGGTCTACTTTGCCGGTGATACCGGCCTGTTCGGCGACATGGAACTGTTAGGCCGTCTGGAAAAAATCGACTACGCCCTGTTGCCCATCGGCGACAATTTTACCATGGGGCCGCAAGATGCCGTGGAAGCCGTAGGACTATTAAAACCGAAAAACGTCATTCCCATGCACTATAATACCTGGCCGCTCATCGCCCAGTCGCCCGAAGACTTCAAACACCAGGTGGAAACACGTTATGGGACGCCGGTACATATTATGCAGCCCGGCCAAGTTTTAACATTAAAATAATTCGCCATTCCCCAACATACAAAGTGCAACAAAAAAGGTGATGAAGGTGAGCGCAATCGCACGCATCGCAACAGTAGGCAGCAGTCAACTAGTGGCCGATGAGCTGTTGGAAGCGGCACGCCATTTTATCCCGGGTCTGGAAGGCCGCGCTTATGCCATTAAGGCCCTAACCGACCATCAGGTTGCCGACCTCTTTATTTGCCTGCCCACCCGGGTGGACGAGGCAGCGCAGAAAATTCCCCGCGACAAGATTGTGGCCCTTGAACTGGTACCCGACGCGGCGTTTTTCGTCCAAGTGGCTCAAATTCCCCGCGGCGAAACAGTAACGGTGTTCAATAACAATACCGCCCAGGCGGCCAAAATCGCTAAATATTGCCAGGATGTAGGCATTAATCAGGTAACGTTTCAATACGCGCCCTATGACGAACTGCCTGAACCCGAACTTGCGGCGCTGCTGCGGGACGCTCACTACATCATCGGTGCGGAAAAAATCGTCGGCGCCGGGTCGGTCCTACACAGTCGCTACCACCGGTATCTGCGCCCCGACGTCAAAATCATCGGGGCCCGACGGGTGGCTACCGCCAGCTCCGTATGCGCCGTCATTCGGTGGCTGACCCTTTTTGCCCACCGCCAACTGGCGGCAGAAGTGGCCGGCATCTCTAATCAACTTAACCATCAACTCCAGGAAATAACGGCAATTACCGCAGAAGTTTCTCGGTCGATTGACACTACAGCGGCAACCATCCAAAATATCAATAACCATATTGGCCGGCAAATGGCCAGAATCCGGCAAACAGTAGACATCTCCCAGACCTTGGCGGCGGCAACCCATAACATCGGCGGCATCGCCGACACCATCAAGCATATCTCCAGCCAGACCAACTTATTAGCCCTGAATGCCGCCATCGAAGCGGCACGGGTCGGCGAATACGGGCGCGGCTTTGCCGTTGTCGCGCAGGAAGTACGCAAACTGGCGGAAGAAAGCCGTAAATCTACTGATACCATTCGTCACTCTGTCGGTGAAATCCAAGGAGTAGTAGCCAATATCGTCCCTGCCCTGACGGCGCTGTCCGACGATATGACGACTACCCAGCGCCATATTGCCGGCATTGTCCAGGCATCCCGGCAAGAAAACAATTCGCTCATGGAAGTAGCGAAATCCCTGGAAAGTATCAGTGGTATCAGTGATAAACTGCTCGGCTCTGTTGAAAAGCTGCTATACGATTAAGCCAAGCGCAGAGCCACCGTGAAAGCTCTTAAACAAAAGGCAGTCAACCATGGGCGGTTGATTGCCTTTTATTTTTTTCCTAATTATTTAGTTGCATCTTCCCGGCTCGGGCAGAGACCGTTCAGCGGACAGACGCCGCAGGCCGGCTGGCGGGCCTTGCAAACTTTGCGGCCATGCCAGATAAGCCAATGATGGGCGCTCGCCCAGTCCTGCCTTGGTATGACCCGCATCAGCCCGTCCTCTACTTCATGGGGCGTTTTGCCTTTGGCCAACCCCGTCCGGTTGGCTACCCGAAACACATGGGTGTCAACGGCAATAGCCGGTGTACCAAATAATTGGCTTACAATTACGTTAGCTGTTTTGCGGCCTACTCCCGGTAATTTTATTAAGTCTTCAAAGCGGGTGGGAACCTCCCCACCATAATCACGGCAGAGTATCTCACAGGTGGCAATGATATTGCGCGCCTTACTGCGGAAAAGTCCGCAGTCCCGAATATATTCCTCAAGTTTATTCTGCCCCAGTTCGAGGATTTTGGCCGGCGTATTGTACTGTGGGAAAAGGCGGGCAGTAATGATGTTGACCCGCTCATCGGTGCACTGGGCTGATAAAATCACGGCAATCAAGAGTTCAAAAGGCGTTGAATAGTTAAGCGCCGTCGTCGCGCCCCGGTAATGTTCCGCCAATATCGCCAGCATTTGCTGCTTTACCGCTTTGGTCACACGCATAACCCGCACCTCCCTGGTTTACCGAATAACATCATATTACTACAAATTTAGTTTTAGCGAAATAGTCGCATATAAAGAAAAAAGACCTGGCTGCACCAAGTCTAGATAACGTTTATTAAACCTACATAAAAAGCTGCTGCTGGTCGGCTGGCAGTTCCGGCAGGCGCTCAACAGGCCGCGTACAAAACCGGGTGAGAAAAATCCCGATTTCATAGAGGGCCAGCAGCGGGAGAGCAAGCAAAATTTGCGACAGTACATCCGGCGACGGCGTAATAATCCCTGCAATGATAAAAACGCCCAAAATCGCATGGCGCCGTTTGGCCCGCAGTTTTTCCACCGTCAATATTCCCATGGAGGTCAACAGCATGATAACCAACGGCAGTTCAAACATTATCCCGAAAACCAACAGACACATCAGCACAAACGACACAAAACGCCCGGCCGAGAGCAGTGGCTGCATCTCCAAAGTGGCAAAGTCCAGTAAAAACTGAATACCGACCGGCAATACAGCATAGAAGCAGAAAGCCGCACCGCCGGTAAACAGGCCAAAGCTGACAGCGGTGAGTAAAACGTGAGTAGTAGGCGTCAGCCCCTTCACCCTGGTGCGCACCACGCCAATCAGCAGATAAAGTAGTAGCGGCAGGGCAAGAACCAGGCCAATGGTTAATGCCACCTTGATTTTGGTGACGAAAGCTTCAGCCGGACTGACAAAAATCACCTGTCTAACCATCCTGAACATGTATTTCATGGCGCCGTCGGCCCACCAATAGCCAAGGGTGCTGGTACCGGCCAACAGCAGGATTAACCATAACAAGCGGCGGCGGGCCCGCGCGATGATGTGGCTTAGCAGGCTGTAAAATTCCTGGCTTTCCATCTTAGCTTTCTCCTTTTAGGCGCTTAAGCCGCTGCGCTGAACCGCGATGCTTGGGGCTGCCTCCCGGGTTGTGACCGGACAGGCGGCCAGGCAGGAATAGCAGCGCGAACACTCGCTATGGTCCACAGCCAGGCTTTTCATTTTTTGCTTGAGCAGGTCTTTTATGCTTTGTGGGTAGTCCTCATACCGCCCGGGGCGGTCAAGCAAATCGGGGACGCCAAGGTCAACAAGGGCTGTCAACACTGCCGGGTCGGTTTTAAGCCGGTCATGACCGCCTTGATGGGGCCGGTTATCCATAGCACAGGCCTGTTCACAGCGGTTGCAGCCGGTGCAGCGGTCCCAGGGCAGGCGGATTTTAAGCAGGCTGAACCGAGAAAAGAGCCCTAGGAGCGCTCCAATCGGGCATAGCACCTTGCACCAGAAGCGCTTGCGCACCGTATCCAAACTGGCGGCCAACGGCAGCACGGCCGTCTCCAGCCCTATATTTAACCCCTGCAGACCGGCTGTGCGGCAGGTCGTGCCTACCGGGCAAAGAGCACAAAACGCGGGATAGCGCAATATGCCGGCGGCGAGCAGCGCCCCGCCCAGCACGCCATACTTAATGTGACGGTTATCGGGATTTAGAAGCGCCGATGGTACCTTGTTACCGGCCAGCCGCAGCCGAGACAGCGGTTTATCCAGCCAATCGAGGACGGCGCCGAAGGGACACACCCAACCGCAGAAAACCCGGCCTAAAAGCACGGTAACAACCAAAAGCAAACTGCCCGAAATAACCGTCCCCCATAGCACCTCTCTAGCCCCCAACGTCAGCTGCAGCATGCCTAACGAGCAGGTAAGATTAGCGCTGCCGCCCAGGCGCACTGCGCAAAAAGCACCGGTCAAAACCACAACAAGCAAGAAAAAAAAGACAACTTGAATGACAGTGCGCACCAATTTCACCTGTTTGGGCGTCATGTTTCCATCTCCCCCCTTATTGCATACCGCCTTTGGCGGCACAGATGCAGCGCAACATTTCATACCTGGCCTGTTCATCACTCAGTCCCAATTCGACGAGGTCAAAATTCCGCGTCCGGGTTGCTGCGTCTTGTTCCGGCATTTGTGCCCGGCCCGCCGGCAGACAGGTATAATCGCCGGTATAACAGCCCAGTTGCCCGCGCAGTGGCGAAGTCAGCCGGTCGGTGCGACCGGTGAGATGGCTATGGATGACATATGCTGCCTCCTTGCCCGAACCGACGGCTTTTACCACCGTGTTGACCGGACCGCCGCAGTCGCCGGCAACGAAGACGCCGGACAAGCCGATTGCTTGGCCGCCCGTATGGGCGATGAACGGCCCATTCCGCGTGATGCCACCGTCAGCCAGACAATCCAGGTCAGGAGTCTGGCCAATGGCCACGATCACCGTATCATATTCCGCTTCCCGTAATTGGTCCGCCAATACCTTAGGCGGCCAGCGCCGGCCTTTGGCATCGTAGGGGCCGGGCTCGACCGGCGCGTAGCGTACCGCCGCCACCCGGCCGTCACCGCTGAATTCGACCGGCACGGTCAGCACCTGAATGCGTACCCCTTCTGCTTCAGCGCCCGCAATTTCGTGCACGGTAGCCGGCATTTCAAACCGGTCTTCAACACACATCATGTCCACCTGCTCAGCCCCTAACCGGCGAGCGGTCCGGGCCGCATCGACCGCCACGTTGCCGCCGCCCACGACGAGAACGCGAGGGCCGACGTCCGCCGCTCCACCAGTCGCCGCCTGATGGAGAAACGCCAGCGCCGGCGTTACGCCCGGCAAGTCTTCGCCCGGAATACCCAGGCGGCGGCTGGCGCCGGCGCCAATGGCCAGCAGCACAGCATCATACTGTTCTTGCAACCCGGCAAGGGTAATATCCCGCCCCAGCGCGTGACCGGTTTTAAGCTCCACGCCCAAAGCGGCGATGGCCGCGACTTCCGCCGCCAGTACCGACCGGGGCAGACGATAGGCCGGTATGCCATAGGCGGCCATCCCGCCGGCGGTGTCATTTTTTTCATAAACCGCAACTTTGTGGCCTAAGCGGACCAGGAAGTAGGCCGCCGTTAGACCGGCCGGCCCGGCGCCGACAACCGCCACTTTTTTACCGGTTACTTGGCCCGGCTTGAGCGTAGGGTGGATCAATGCTTTGACTAGCGAGCCGGCCTGCCTGACTGCCTGATCGCCGGCATGCCGGTGCAAACTTTGCGAATAGACCGCGTCGTCAAAATTAAGCCGCTTGCAGTTTTTCTGGCAGGGCGGTTCTTCGCAAACATAGCCGCACGTTAAAAAGAAAGGATTATCATGCCGGCCCAGGGCTAAAGCATCGCCGAATTTCCCCATCTGCATTAGAGCAATCGTCCCTGGCAAATCTACGTTGGCCGGACAAGAATTGACGCAGGGGCTAAGCATAATCTCACTGCAAATGCTAGCCGGACACCGTGCGGCGCCATGGGCGGCAAACTCGTCCGACCATAAGGCCATTGCCGTTTTAAGCGGCCGGAGAGCGGCGCAGCGGCTGGGGCAATCCGGGTTTTGGCTGCCGGCGATCCGGGCCAGTTCGGCCACATCCCGCGCGGTTCCTACCGAAGTGGTGAGGCGTTCCAGCAGTTTGACCGCTTCGGCCACGGCGGCGGTACATACCTGGCAGCCGGCATCTCTCGTACTGAGCAGAGTAACGCGGTTGTAAACCAGCAGCAGGCGGACGACATTGACCAGGCAGCTGCCTTCGTCAAAAACCATGATTTCTTGCGACTGGCTGACCGGCTGCTTTAATTCCGCCTCGCCGACAAAATGGCCCGCCGCCCCGCCGACTAATACGGCTTTTAACAAAAACCGGTTTGTCGCCATTCCCCCGGCATAACTAAAGACAATATCAAGCAAATTATGGCCGGGCTGGACGGAATAGGTGCCGGGCTGCCGTACCTGGCCCTTGACCGTGACTTCAAGCAGGACATTGGTCTGTTCCACGGTTGATCACCTCCAAAAATGAATGCTGTACTTTTTAATAAGTTTGGCCGTGTATAGAGCAACTTCAAATAAAAGATAAAGGGGCAGTGCGAACAGTAGCTGCAGAGTAAGGTCTCCCCCCGGGGCAAGAAACAACGCGAGACTTGTCAACACCCCCAGGCACGCCTTGCGCTGGCCAGCCACGAAGGATGGCGATACAAGGTTGTACCGCAGCAAGATAAAGAAAAAGAGCGGCAGATTAAAGGCCATTCCGGTATAAACGAGAAAAGAAACAATAAAGTTCAGGTACTCTTCTCCGGCAATGAACGGCATCATGCCGGCAGGGGCGAAGGCAAGCAAAAAGTCCATGACCCGTGGCAGTAGCACAAACAGGGAGTAAGCCGCCCCCAGGCCAAAAAGCGCCACGACCACAACCCCGCCGATAACGAGTATGCTCTTTTCCTGACGGTATAAGCCAGGCGCAACGAACCAGACCATGCTCGCGGCAATGGCCGGGAACGCCAACACTAATCCTAAAAGCACCGCCAGGCGGATATGAAGGTAAAAGCCGTCGATGGGCCCGAAATAGACAATATTGGCGACAGGCAGCACTTTCTTCAGCGCTATAAACAGGGCCGGCGCCAGATAGTAGCCGACCGCGGCGGCGATGATAAACGAAAGCAGGGCAACTATGATCGCCTTTCGCAGATCCGTTAAATGTTCGACCAGGCTTAGCCGCGTCTGATCCACCGCCGTCACCGCCCCAGTAGTTTGTCAAACAGCGACTTTTGCGGCTGCAGACGATATTCATAGCAGGCTTCAAACATCACCTTGTGGCGACGCAGCGTTTCCCCAGCCGCCTGCAAGCGGTCGCGGTCGCATTTTAGCGCCACGCCGCAATTAGGGCTGATGTCTTTCGGTCCCGGTATCAGTTCAACCGTGAACCCTTCCCGGGCCAACACCTTCTCGGCCTGAACGGCATGTTGGGAGGAATAAAAAGTTATAATTCCGCAAAGCAACCTCATAGGCCGCACCGTACCTTTTCCGCGATTTGGCTTAAGGCGTTAAGGGTCTGGTCAATCTCCGCCGTGGTCGTAAATTGGCCGACGCTGAGCCTGACGGTCCCCTGGGGAAAAGTGCCCAGCGTTTTATGGGCCGCCGGTGCGCAGTGCAAACCGGTTCTGGTCATGATGCCGAACACGCGGTCCAGCACCAGACCGACTTCGGAACAGACCATACCTGCCACATTAATTGAGATAACCCCGGCATTATACGCCAGCGTTTGGGCGCCATACACAGTTATGCCCCGTATATCCCGCAACCCGGCGAAAAGTTTTGCCATCAGTTCCCGCTTGTGCTGTCTGATGCCGGCCAGGCCACCAGCGTTCAGTTTCGCCACGGCGGCGCCGAGCCCAGCGATCCCGATAGCATTGAGCGTACCGCTTTCCAGTTTATCGGGAAGAAACTCAGGCTGGTATTCCGACTCGGACAGACTGCCGGTGCCGCCATAAATTAACGGCGGCAGCTTAACCCCATCCCCGATAACCAGTCCCCCGGTCCCCTGCGGACCGCCAAGACCTTTATGACCGGTAAAGGCCAGAAAATCTATATTGGCCGCAGTAACGTCAATCTCTTCGCTACCGGCCGTTTGGGCGGCATCGACGGCGAAAAGCACGCCTGCTTCCCGGGTTATGCGTCCCACCTCGGCAACCGGCATGATCGTACCGGCCACATTGGACGCATGGGTCATAACCACCAGCCGCGTACGGGAGGTAATAGCCCGCCGCACCGCCTGCGGCTCAAGCTGGCCGGTACTGTCACAAGGGACAACGGTCAGGCAAACACCGTCCTTTTCCAACCGGCGCAACGGTCGCATAACGGCATTATGTTCCATGGCAGTGGTTATCACATGGTCGCCAGGTTTTAGAACGCCGAATAATACTATGTTTAGCGCTTCGGTGGCGTTTTTGGTAAAAATCACCCGCTCAGGTGCGGCGCAGGAAAACAGGCGGGCAATGTTTTCCCTGGCGTCAAAAACCATCCGGGCAGCGGCGGCCGACATGGTGTGGCCCGAGCGGCCGGGATTGCCACCGACAACGGCCAGATACTCCGCCATCGCCGCCAGCACGGCCGGGTCCTTCGGCCATGACGTTGCAGCATTGTCAAGATAAATTGGCATAGCGCACCTCGCTTAACTCTTAGCAGCGCTGAAAGGCGGCCGCTTGGCCCCTGCTGCCGTTACTTTAATGGCTACCGGTGTTACCGGACAGGCTTTTACGCAGCTCATACAGCCGGTGCATTTCGCCGGGTCGACCAGAACGAGCCGTTTGCCCGGCACTTTACTGATGGCTCCGGTTGGGCAGGGTTTAATGCACTTGTCGCAGCCAACGCATTCATTTTCCAAAATTACCGCCGTGCCCATTTTCGCTGCTTGCGGCGCTATGGGCGTGAGCGCCCCGCTGGGACATACCTGGGTGCATTTCATGCACAGCGTGCAGCCTGAGACCAGCACCGGTGTGGCGGCGTTGCTCCAGCCGTCACCTAGATGGGCCGAGGCCAGCGCTTTTTCCGGACATGTGTCGATACACTGGTGACAACGCAGGCACAAATACCGAAAGTCCGCTTCCGCCACCGCGCCCGGCGGCCTTACCAGCTCGGCATTTGCCGACAACGCGCCGGTAGCGCCGAAGGCCGCGGCTGTGACAATCGCTGCCCCTGATATTTTTAGAAAGGTACGCCGTGTGACTTGCAAAAATGTCACCTCCTTGCTAAGGAAGCAGTTTGCTGACAAAGGGGTAAAGCCAGTATGTGTAAACTACCGCGCCGGCATAGAAACCACAAAGGTAAACGCGGGCGCTTTTATTGCCTGACGCCGCCATAACGTGTTGTCGCAAGGGGCAGCCGTTGGCAACCGTCGAAAGGTAGCCAATCCCCAGGCCCCCGGCGATCGCCGTCACGGCGGTGTAAGTTAGAATCATGCCCCCCGGCAGCCGGATACCTTTTACAGCGTTGTCCATGGCCGCTTGCACGACCAGCAACAACTCGTCCGGGATCATACAGGCGGCAAAGGCATAGTAGTCACGAGCCAGTTCGATCGCCGTTTTGGCTTTTTCCCGGTTATACCAGGGGTAACCGAGAGTATCGCCGCCTAAAGCGTTTACTAGGGGAAATAAAATGGCCGCAGTAACGACAAAACTTAATAGTCCCTTTAACAGTTCGGTGTCGCGGACCAAAACATAATCACGCAAGCCACCGATAAAACACATGCGCGACCGCTGGGCCATATAGCCAATAATGAAACCGAAAAGCAGGGAAATAAACGGCGTCAGCATCGTTTCGCCCTCCAGCGCATGACCAGCGTAGCCGCTGTCGTTCCCATGAGGACTGAAGCGGCGCCAGCGGCGCCAATAAAATCGCCGTAGGCGGCCCGGAGCAGCAGCCGGGTGGGGCAAGCCATAATAACGAGGCCCAAAAACATAATTACCATGCCGCAGAAAAAGGCGGTTACCGGTGGTTCAACCCACTGGGACTTATATTCGTCATGGGACCAGGCTGCATACCAGGCACCCAGAAAAATACCGAGCACTGTTAACAAAGGCCACGCTTGCGATGCGGCGGCGACGATCATTTCCGCGCCGGTAAGTTTGGCGGCAAGCCAAATAATTAGGTCCCGGCCATGGCAGACCACGCACAACCCATAGGCCGGCGGCGGCTGCACCGCCAGAAAAGCTTGGGCGCTCACCGCCAGCGTCGCCGCCGTCACCCCCATTACCACCGGCGTTATTCGACGCATTGCGACCCCTCCTCATAAGGCGGGCATGCCAGTTGGCCCACTGGCCAACTGGCATGTCGCAACTTTTATTTTAAACCCTGTACGACTGGCACGAGGTCTTCCAAGCCAAGTTCTTTCAACTTGGCCTCGCCGGGCAGGCTGGTTTTGACATCCCAGCCGCGCTTGGTGTAATACTCGTCGAGAATTTTCTCCTGCGTTTCCGGCGGCAGAATCGCGCCTTTCTTCGGACCTACCGTAAAAGCTTCGGTGGTGAACCGTTTGGGCACATAGTCGTCGGCGCGGCGGAAACCTTCCCGGGCATTGAACACTTTTTCCAAATTCCAGATGCGTTCGGCCACCTTGAAAAACCCGGCGTCATCCAGTTTCCAACCGGTGATAACGTTGAGGGCTTTCTGGTATAGAGCGGTGCCGATTCCATAGTAGGGGAAACGGCAAATTACAAGTGTATCACACATGGTGCGGCGATGCTGTTCTTCCACCGTCGGCCCGACCTGGTGGCAAGCGCCGCGGTTGGAGGTGCCGTACACGATGGCGAAGCCATGGTTGGCGGGAATGTTCCAGGCCGCCAACTCCTGTCCCTTAATTTGAATGGCATACTTTTCGGCGTCTTGGCCGAATTTAGCAGCCGCTTTTTTAACCCCCTCGGCCAGGATGTCGCCGACGCCTTCCCGCTTGGCGATTTTCTGCTGGATTGCCAGCATGGCCTCAATATTGCCCCATTTCATGTCAATGCCGTCCAAATCGGCCCGGGTTACAATTCCTTTTTCGTAAAGCTCCATCAAAAAGCCAAGAATATTGCCGGTAGTGATGCTGTCTAAACCAAGGTCATCGGCCAATTCAATCGATTTCATCATGCCGCCGAGGTCGGTTACCAGGCAGTTTGAGCCATGCATCGTACCCGTTTCATATTCCGGCCCCTCGGCAATGGTGCCCTTGTACGGTCCACTGGTTACCTGGCCGATTTTCATGCAATGCAAAGGACATTGGTAACAGGAGCGGTGCTTGACCCAAAACTCTTTTTCTGAGATGGGAGCGCCGATTTTATCGACTTGTTCATAAGTACCTTCCCGGAAATTGCGAGTAACGTGCGTACCCGCCTGGCTGGAGGCAATCAGCATGGACGCCGTGCCCCAGCGGCGCCATTGGTCATAGGCATTCCAGCTCTCCAGAGTAGCAAACATTTCCTTGCGCAACTTGATCATACCCTCCGGGTCGGCAACCGGAACAACATTGGTGCCACGGACAGCGATGGCTTTGAGTTTCTTCGAACCCATGACGCAGCCCACACCGGAGCGGCCGGCGGCACGGGACGACTCGCTGATAATGGCCGCGAACTTAACCAGGTTTTCGCCGGCAGGACCGATGTAGAGGGTACGGAACTGCGGCCCCAGCTCTTTTTGCAGCAGCAAGTCTGTCTGGTTGGTACTCTTACCCCAAAGATGGGCCGCATCTTTAATTTCCACTTTGGCATCGTCGATAACAATATAAACCGGTTTATCGCTTTTGCCGGTGATGATAATGCCGTCATAGCCGGCGAATTTCAGTTCCGGCGCAAACTGCCCGCCCATACACGACCAGGCTACCGTGGATGCATGAGGATACGGCGAAGCCAGCGGTGAAGTGTTGGCCGATTTGGTGCAGACGGTGATGCGAGATGGCCCGGGAATAGCCGTCCCGGTCAGCGGCCCTGTCCAGAACATCAGCGGGTTTTCCGGACTGAGCGGGTCGAGCCCAGGCGACGTGATGCGGTCCCAGAGATACTTTGCGCCCATGCCGCGGCCGCCGACGAATTTTTCCGCCAGCTTCATGTCTGTATCAATCATAGTTATTTTTTTACTGGTTAAATCAATTTCTAAAATCTTTCCCATATATCCGTTCGGCATTATGATCTCCCCCCTTAGGCTTTATAAAGGTTTTTGGCTACGGCGCGGGCGATGTCGGCCGGCTTAGCCGCAAAGTACTTGCCATCCTGATAGACCGGCACAATGGACAGCGCGCCTTCCCGGCAGGCCTTCACGCAGGTCGGATCACCGCCGCACAGATCGCAAATACCGACAATAACTTTTTCATCTTTACTTTTGCGGATGACGCCGGCCCGGTCTTTGGCGCAAGGCTCGATACAGGCCCAACAGGCGATGCATTTCTTTTCGTCAAGGATGACAGCCCCGGTGGTCTTATCCTTGGTCAAAGCCCCTACTTTTTCCGGGCAGGCTTTGATACAGGGCGCATCACCGCACTTGGCGCATAGTGAAGGCACATCAACCGGCGGGTTGAAATAATAGACCTTGATGCGGCTGCGACTCAAATCAGGGGTTTTGTAGTGAAAGAGCGCACACTCCGCTTCGCAGATACGGCAACCGGTGCATTTGGCGTAGTCTACGGCAATATAGCTGGGGACCTTGATTTTTTTCTCGCCCGGCTGGCCGCTTTCACCCGGTTTGGCCGGCGTTGCGCCCCTGCCGCCCTTGGTGGCGATGCCGGTAATTACCGAGCCGACCGCTGCGCCGGTTACGGCGCCGATAACAAATTCCCGGCGGGTAAAGAACATGTACTTGCTATCCTGTTCATTTTGGCCTTCAGGCTTTTTTTCGTTTTCACTCATACCAGCGTACTCCCTCCCCTATCTTTCTCGCCCGTTGGGACTTTTTTAACCCGCTTTTTCAGCTTTTGATTGATGCCCATCCTGTTCTTCCGGCTCTTGGGTACCTTTGCGAAATTCACGAATGGTTTTGCCAAGAGCCGAACCCATTTCCGGTAATTTCGACGGTCCAAAAACAACAAGGGCAATAATGAGAATTAAGACAAGTTCCGGCATACCGAGGCCAAACATGAAAACACCTCCTATAAAAAAGGAAAAAAAGGAAAAATACTACCCGTGGTAGACGCCTAGGGGGCGGAAAGCTGTGGTTTTTACAGTAAATAATTTTGTCACTATCATATATTCACAAAAATTGGAAACAATGCCAAAAAAATAAAAAAAAGACCGCATTGGCTTCGCAAAGGATATAACTATCGCTACGCTCCTTGCATCCTGACAAATAATCTGTTAGTATTTTTACATCCATTTCCATACAGAAAAGAGGTGCTATTTATGATTACCCCGGAGATGATTGCCCGGATTAATGAGCTAGCCCGCAAGCAGCGCAGCTGCGGACTGTCCGAGCAGGAAAAGACGGAGCAAGCCATATTGCGCCGCCAATATATCGACCATATTAAAGCGCAAGTAAGAGAACAACTGGGATCGTCTCAAAACCCAGCAGTGCAGCCACGGCCACGATTGCCGCTGCGGCTGTCATCACCACCATTAATAGCTGGATATTCTCTAAGTCCGAAAGGAGTGCGGGCATGGGAAATCTTCCCCACCGCCAAAGCGCCTATTATGTGGCGCTTTTAGCGGCCGGTCACTTTTTGAGCGATTTTTATGTCACTTTTTTACCGGGTTTGCTGCCCGTCATTATTGAAAAACTCGGTCTGTCGCTTACCCTCAGCGGCCTGCTCGTCATGGTGTATTCCTTTACTTCGAATATCGTACAACCAATCTGCGGCTATTATATCGATAAGAGCGGCTATACCTGGCTAATTTTGTTGACGATTCCCGTCAGCGCCATCTTTATCTGTCTGTCAGGACTGGCGGCCAGCCCGATGATACTTTTTGCCTTCATTACCCTGTCCGGCCTGGCGTCATCCCTGTTTCATCCCCTAGGTTCGGCTCTGCTCGGTAAAGTTAGTTCCGAACAAAACAAAGGATTGGCCATGGCGGTCTTCATCGGCGGCGGTAATTTCGGCGTTGCCGCCGCGCCAGCCATCGTCATTTTCTTTCTTATGCGATATGGGGCGGATAACCTGCTCTGGCTGTCAGTCCCAGGACTTTTGCTTACCCTTGCTTACTATTTCGCCGGTCTGCACCGCATCCGGCTAATGCCTGCCACGACAGCCGCTACCACGCAGCCGGGAGCAGCATGGTACCGCTCCGGCCGCCTGCTGGCCCTCAATATTGCAATGGGCCTGCGCGCGTGGCCGCAGGCCGCTCTCCCGAATTTTTTACCGGTGTGGTTGGCTCAGCAGGGCCACTCACCAACCCTCGCCGGCTCTCTGCTCACGATTTTTCTCTTCGGCGGGGCTCTGGGCAGTGTAGGCGGCGGCTATGTGGGGGACAAACTAGGCCGAAAAAGTTGTATTATGGGTTCACTGGCCTTATGTCTGCCAGCAATGTACCTGTTTTTAACCAGCGCCGAACTCTCGCCGTTAACCTGGGCAGCTTTGTTTGTTAGCGGCGCTGCGCTGCAGGCGACCCTGCCTTCTTCAATTGTCTGGGCCCAGGACCTGCTCCCGTCTAATGCCGCCATGGCGTCAGGCATGATGCTGGGCCTATCCTTCGGCTTGGGTGGCGTGGGCGCCGCCGTCACTGGCGCTCTGGCCGACGTCATCGGCCTCAAACAAGCCCTGCTCTGGACAATAGCGCCGGTCACGCTGGCCATTATCCTCACCTATCTTATTCCCACAGCTCCGACCGCCACTTTCACCGGCCAGAAAAACAATACTTCCCGCTTGGAAAGTCTAAGTTAAACTTTCAATATTTATCCAAGCAAAAACCGAAGGGGCAAGCCCTTCGGTTTTTGCTTGTCTACAAGGCTTTAGCTTTTGGGGACGTATGTTTCGCAATCTGTATCATCCGTCTTGGACGCGTTGCGCCCCGTCACGGTAATACTCCCCGCATTGCAGAAATTGCCTGTTTCCCAAAACTTGCAATTGGCCACAAAACACTCTACATTAGGCGTGATCTGCTTACCATCGTACATGCCGGCTGTTATGACGCCACCCCAGTTAGCGTTATGCAGAGCGCCAACCATATCGCCAATCGTCTTGCGGTGATGGAACGACTTGCAGCAAGTGTCGGCAGAAGTTTGGGAAGTGCCGGTTGCTTCGTTGTTATAAACACTAATCTTAGCTGCCCCGCACTGATTGCCAGGCATATGATGGGTGCATTGCTCAACGGTACACTTTACAACCGGGTTGGTGGTTGACATAGGACTCGGTCACCCCTTTGTTTTTTCTTATTATCTGTAGCATAACCTCTTTTTATCCTGGCAGTTTTTACTTAAATCGTAACGAATGCAGTTGCAATTCGGGTATCGTAGCCGCAAACAGGACAGACCAAAAGATGTACACATTGTTTGTCCGGCAGTCCGTAATTAATACTATCAACAGCTACATAAGGACTATACGGTCCGAGATAATTTTCTAACGCCCCGCCATCAGTCAGCTTGCTGCCGCAATGCGGACACCACTGGTCAATATCCATCATCCCATTGCACAACATACATACCGTTTCCATAACACCCTCCATTTTTGGTGATACTTGCGCACGCTTAGCCCCCATCGCCGCATATCTTATTACAGAAGGCCTTTACAATGCGGAGGTGGCGCTTTTGCTTACCATACCGAAAAAAACAAACGAAGCCAATCAGCTTTTCTTCTGGGTAATTCTAGGCCTTTTGGTTATTTGGCTATTTAGTGGCCTGACTGCCTGCAAGTTGTCCACACCTGTCCTGCTGACACTGCATAACATTATGGAAATTTCAGGTATAACTTTGGGATTTATCATCTTCTTTATTGTCTGGTATGCAACCAACCATAACGTGGGGATTCAGGCTTGTGTCATCAGCCTCATTGCACTGAGTATAAGCATCTTTGAAATCGGCCATGTACTTGCCTATCCCGGTATGCCCGAGATCGCAACTGAAACGCTTGATCACCTTTGGATCACCTACTCGCTGGTCGCACGCTTAATCTGGGGCTTTGGCCTGCTCTATGCCATGACGCTCCCAGCGTCAAACGGCACGTTCGCCTATTATCCCAATAAGACACTCCTCTACTCTACCTTGCTCGTCGTCGCCGCCCTAATGGCCAACGTCAGTTTCAATAATACCTTATCGCCCAGCCTCTATATTGACCGTTATGACCACCCGCTTGCCGTTTTGGGCCGCGTTGTGGTTTTAGTTGCCGACGCCGCTGCCTTTATTATTCTGCGCCGCTACCACCCAAACCATGTGTCCCGCAACTTCTTGCAAATGGCCTTGATTTTCAGCTTTCTTGCCGATTTGAGTTATCTTTTTTCCAGCCATACTCCCTTTGTTCTCAACGTGTCGGCACACCTTTGCAAAGTTCTCAGCTACTATTACTTGCAGCGGGCCATTTTTGTCGTCGTAATTCAAAATCCCTATGAAGAAATCATGAAATTCAAGGATGAAATGGAAAAACTGGCCGCTAATAACGCCAAGCTATATCAGGAATCGGAACAGCAGCGCAACCTGATTGAAGATACTTTGGCTAAAATCGGTACAATCATTTCTTCCCAGCTTAATCTGAAAGACACACTAGACGCCATTGCCGACATGGTGGCCGACATGATGCACGCCCGACAGAGCTGTATCGCCCTATTGACAAAAGACCATTCCGTTCTGCAGGTCGCCGCTACCTATGGTATCAACACACCGCCAGTAGTTATTCCCCTGCAGTCCAGTCTCGCCGGGCAAGTCCTTGAAAACAAGACAGCATTATATATTGATGACTTGACACTTCACCCCGAACTTTTCCGGCCGCAACTTATCTTTTCGAGTATCCGTTCCCTTATCTGTGCTCCTCTTGTCAATGACCAAGAAGTGATTGGTGTCATCGAGGCCTATAGCAGTGATAAAGCGGCTTTTACCGAACGGGATGCCCTCTTCCTCAAAGCGCTGGGGTCATACGCCGGTGCAGCCATTGCCAGTGCCATGCTTTATGAAGAAACTAAGCTGCGGCTGGACGAGGAAAAGTTTCTCTACCAAATCGCTCAGTCCGCTGCTTCCACCATTGACACAGATACCATAATGGCTCAATGCACCACTCATACTGTCAACGCGCTTAACGCCGATATGGGCATCGGTTTTCTGCTTGGCAGCAGCGGAAGAATATTATCGGCCAAAGCGACGGTTGGCATCGACTGCACCATTACCGACGTTGAACTGGCAGCCTGTCCGAAGCTAGCTGAATTAACTGGCGCGTTTAAACCGGCAGCCGCTACCGCTGATGCTTTCCCGTTTTTATCCCAATCCTGCGGTAAAAATACCGCTAAACACCTACTTGTCTTACCACTGTCAGTAGACCACCGCCTATTAGGTGTTATTATCCTGGGTTGGCGAGGCTTTGTTGCCCCGGACCGGCTGGAACGGCTGCCTTTCGCCGCCCTGATGGCCCAACAAATCGCCTTAGGCCTTGAAAAAGCGAACCTGTATAATCAGGTTAAAGCCATGGCCCTCTCTGATGGTTTAACCGGTCTTGCCAACCGCCGCAATTTCGACATGTTTTTAAAAGCCGAACTCCGACGTTCGTTTACTTTGAAGCGCCCCCTGAGTTTAATCATGTTCGACCTGGATAAATTCAAGACCTACAATGACACATATGGCCATCTTACCGGCGATAAACTATTGGCCCAAATTGGCGAAATCCTTCGCCATAATGTACGGAGCATCGACCTGCCGGCCCGGTATGGCGGAGAAGAGTTTAGTATTATCCTGCCTGAATGTACTAATGCCGAGGCGTTAGCCATAGCGGAAAAACTGCGCCAGATCGTAGAGGAAACCCATTTCCCCGATAACCTCGGCGCCTTTACCGCCAGGATTACAGCCAGTCTTGGCGTAGCCACCTACGACCCTGCCATAACATCCGGCGGCGTTCCTGACATGGAAGACCTTATCGCTTGGGCCGACAAGGCTCTTTACCAGGCAAAACAGCAAGGACGCAACCGGGTAGTCAACGCCGCCCTGGTCCAATAGCCGAAAACCAGGATCGTCACAATAGCCAGCCCCTTGACGCCCGGATTCAGCCCGGTAACGGGGTAGCTCTGGTTCCGCCGGGCACTCCGGGGCCGTACCGCATATTGCCAGGGTTTGTCAATCTCGCAAAAACAACAAGACCTCCCAGACAGCGCTGGGAGGTCTTCTATTTATATACACTACTATCCACATACTATAGTCTCCTGGTAGTCGCCAAACCCTGATTATTTAATTATGTACTTGTGAAGTTTTTGGTAAAATCCTGAACTTGCTAAACGGGCCCTGGCACCGCGAACTGGCATTATGGATGGCATAGCGAACAATTCCTTTGCTGCCTGCTGCAGCGCCATTTCCGGGATCAGGGGCGCGGGTACATTTTTATGAACATATAATCAAAAATAAAAACCTATCCTGAAGATGGATAGGCTCACTTGCATATCATTGTTTCAGCTATTTAATCAGTGGCAAAACAGTCTTGAATTCTTTACTGTCGGCACGCTCAAGCCATTCGTACAGGGCAATCTCGGTACTAGTAATTATCCCTCCGGCCTGACGCATCTTGGCAAGGCCTATTTCTTTATTAGCGGGCAGTCGTGAGCCGACGGCGTCAGCCGCTATATGCACGTTAAACCCACGCGCCAAAGCTTCAAGAGCGGTTTGTAATACGCAAATGTGGGCCTCAATACCGACAATAACCAGCGTTCTGGCGCCAAGTTCGGCAAGTTTCTCACCAAAGCCCGGCGCCCCAAAGCAGCTAAAGACCGTTTTTTCATAAGCGGTAAATTGGGGAAAAAGTTCGCGAATCTTTTCATTAGTCGCGCCAAGGCCGCGGGGGTACTGCTCGGTTACCACGACAGGGACTTCCAAAACCTGGGCAAATTTAATCATTTTTACGGTATTTTCGAGAACGTCAGGCCAGTCATGAATAGCATGGAGCAACTTATCCTGCACATCTACTACCACCAATACGCTGTCAGCCTTATTTAGTTTATGAGAGTGATACATGCACACCCCTCCTCGTATGCCATTTATGTAACTATTTTACCATATATAAGCAGAAACAAAAATCCCCACGTACCAATCGACAGCGAGGGAAACCTGTTAAGACTTGACTTTTGCTTTAGAAAGTGTATACGCCTTCCTTCCACGCCACTCAGCCAAAATTCCGGCAAAATGCATGAAATTCTATAATACTGACATAACTTTCCTGAAAATGACTACAACATGTATACCAACCTAGACAGTATCGTCTAGATTTTTAGACAATAACCGTCTGAGTTTTTGCAGTTTTGCTGTTATTATCTGAATTTTATTTAAAGTTTTACTATTTAATCTTTTGGCATATAACTTGCATATATAAACTAATACATCCCACCCAATATAAAAAAAGGGAAAGGAGGGGATAAACAATATCCTAAGCAGCACCACATCCTAAGGGGTAGTCTCAGGCATTCACAGTGAAAAATGGCATTGGAATTCAGCATGGCAGTCATAAAATCAAAGGAGGTCAGAAGGGTACATGGAAGTTTTAGGTATAATTCTCAGTTTGTTTCTATTGATGTTTTTTGCCTACAGAGGTTTTTCAGTAATACTGTTTGCCCCTGTATTCGCGCTGCTCGCTGCATCTATGTCGGGACTGCCCCTGATGCCCGCTTATACCGAGCTGTTCATGGCCAAAGCGGTAACCTACGTTAAGTCTTTCTTTCCCGTATTCATGTTAGGTGCTGTATTTGGTAAAGTAATGGAAGATACCGGCCTGGCCAAAAGTATCGCCCACGCCATTATTCAGAGCCTGGGCAAGGAACGAGCTATTCTGTCGGTCGTCCTCGCCTGCGCCGTCTTGACCTACGGCGGTGTCAGCCTGTTCGTCGTGGTATTCGCCGTTTATCCTTTTGCTGCATCTCTGTTTAAGGAAGCCGATATTCCCAAGCGCCTCATCCCCGGTTCCATCGCCCTTGGTTCCTTCACCTTTACTATGGACGCTTTTCCTGGCACTCCACAAATCCAAAACATTATTCCTACCAACTTTTTCGGAACCAATATTTACGCGGCGCCCATTTTAGGGCTGATTGGCGGTTCCACTATATTCGTGCTTGGCATGATGTGGCTGGAGCACCGTCGCAAGAAAGCTCAGGCTGCGGGTGAAGGCTACGGCAGCCATACTCTGAATGAACCGGAAATTAAAGATGAAGCCAACTTACCATCCTGGCAAGTTGCCATACTGCCGCTGCTCACCGTATTGGCGGTCAACTTTGTTATGACCCGCATATTCAACTGGGATCCCAACCTGCTGAAAGCCTTCCAGGCCATGAAACTTCCGCTGGTGGCGCCGGCAGTCAAAAACGTTATCGGCATCTGGTCCCTCATTATCGCTCTTGTGTGTGGCATTACCCTTGCCGTTGTCCTTGGCTTCAACCGGCTCCCCAAAGGCGGGCTGGCTAAAGCCTTGAATGCCGGTGCTATCGGTTCGCTCTTGGCCATCATGAATACCGCCTCCGAGGTTGGTTATGGCAATGTAGTTGCTTCACTTTCCGGCTTCAAGCAAATTTCCTCTGCCCTGATGAACATCAAAGTAGGCGGCTCCCCACTCGTATCTGAAGCAGTTACTGTTAATATCCTGGCAGGCATTACTGGATCGGCTTCAGGCGGCATGTCCATCGCCCTAGACTTAATGGCCAAAGACTGGCTGGCCTGGGCCAGCTCTATTGGCTTGTCGCCAGAAGTCCTCCACAGAGTCGCCTCGATGGCCTCCGGTGGTATGGATACCCTGCCTCACAATGGTGCGGTTATTACCCTGCTAGCCGTTTGTGGTCTCACTCACAAGGATTCCTACCCTGACATTTTCGCCATGACGATTATCAAAACATTTATGGTCTTTGTCATAATAGCCCTTCATACTCTTACCGGAATACTGTAAAACAACAATCTCCTAAACACACAAAAATCCTGCGTCATTTTGACGCAGGATTTTTGGTGTAGACTTACCTTACCATGGACGGAAAGAAACTCAAAACGTTCTTGTTCGCCATTGACGATGATTGCTCCCGGATTGTGCCTTCTGCCGGTTTTCCTTCTCAGAAAAGTTCGATGCCCTGAAACAAATGCGTCCAGTGGTCGCTGATCAGAACTAAGAAGATTCAATTAAATTTTCAAGCCCATTGGTCCTTCTTGGGAAATACGCGCGTCCATCAGTTTTAGATCCGGCGAAATGATCGGTTTAAATGCCCAATCCAAGAAACAGACGGAATTGGACAATGGCATAAAAGTTACCGACCGTGAAGTGTAGATTTTTGCGTACACAAATTGTCTTTTTTTATAGACAATTTGATATTGTCGTTTAGTTCGTTAGATAATGAATATTATTGTTTTTGTCGTGATTTCAGGTAAATCTGTACTTTGGCATTAAACTTGCATAACATCTCTTTGGGTGCCGCAATTGTTGAAAGGAGGTGTCCTTAAACAGGCCTAACAAGCCCTAACCAAATAATTGCTGGATAGAGTTGCTCTATCTGGGAATAGACCAAAAGCGGCAGTAAACAAGCCCAAAAACTGCAACCGTCAGGAGGTAAGGTGACTACCATGGAAGTAATCGGGATTATTCTGAGTTTATTTTTATTAATGTTCTTTGCCTACCGTGGTTTTTCCGTAATTCTGTTTGCCCCGGTATTTGCGCTGCTCGCCGCAACCATGTCAGGCCTTCCGTTAATGCCTGCCTATACCGAACTTTTCATGGGCAAAGCGGTAACCTATATTAAATCTTTCTTCCCCGTTTTCATGCTCGGCGCCGTCTTCGGCAAGGTGATGGAAGACACCGGCCTGGCCAAAAGCGTGGCCCATGCCATCATCAAAGGCCTCGGCAAAGAACGGGCCATTCTCGCTGTCGTCCTCTCCGGAGCGGTTTTGACCTACGGCGGTGTAAGTCTGTTCGTTGTTGTTTTCGCCGTTTATCCGTTTGCCGCCGCCCTCTTCCGGGAAGCGGACATTCCCAAGCGCTTGATCCCCGGTTCCATCGCCCTTGGGGCTTTTACTTTCACGATGGATTCTTTCCCAGGCACTCCCCAAATCCAAAACATTATTCCCACTAACTTTTTCGGAACCAATATCTATGCCGCCCCGGTAAGCGGCCTTTTGGGCGGCACGGCCATTTTTATCTTGGGCATGCTGTGGCTGGAACGCCGCCGCAAAACAGCCCAAGCTGCCGGTGAAGGCTACGGCAACCATACTGTCAACGAGCCGGAACACAAAGACGAAATTAATCTGCCGGCCTGGTATGTTGCTGTTTTGCCATTGTTAACCGTATTAGTTGTCAACTTTATCATGACCCGTGTTTTCACTTGGGATCCTTCCCTGCTCGCTCCGTTCCAGGCAATGAAACTGCCACTTGTCGCCCCGGCGGTTAAAAATGTCATCAGTATTTGGGCACTTATTATCGCCTTGGTCTGCGGCATCTTGCTGGCAATCGCCCTAGGCTTCAACCGACTACCCACAGGCGGTCTGGCCAAAGCCCTCAATGCCGGCGCCATTGGTTCGCTGCTGGCGATTATGAACACCGCGTCCGAGGTCGGCTACGGCAACGTAATCGCATCGCTGCCCGGGTTCAAGTCCATTTCATCTGCACTCATGAGCATTAAGATTGGCGGTTCCCCGCTGGTCTCCGAAGCGGTTACCGTAAACGTCCTTGCCGGTATTACCGGTTCCGCCTCTGGTGGTATGTCTATCGCCCTGGACCTAATGGCCAAAGACTGGCTGGCCTGGGCCAACTCTATCGGCATGTCGCCGGAAATCCTCCACCGTGTTGCCTCCATGGCCTCCGGCGGTATGGACACCCTGCCTCACAATGGCGCGGTTATCACTCTGCTGGCCGTTTGCGGTCTCACTCACAAAGATTCCTACGGCGATATCTTTGTAATGACGGTTATAAAAACTTCTATGGTGTTCCTTGTCATTCTCTTCCACTCGCTGACAAGAATACTGTAAACCAAAAAATCCTGCGTCGAAAAAAACGCAGGATTTTCCCTTTCCCCGCACACCGCCCGCCTTTCCGGTGGTATAATAAACTATAGACTACTTACCATGCAACGGAGGCACCCTTAGCAGGGTGCCTTATGAATTGTTATCGATCAACTCTAGGTCAGCCGTTCGTTTGACGTATGTGGATTCTGTTTGCGATAGCAGTTGCGGCGCCTTTTCTTCCTTATTAAGAAGCCAGAATAAAGGAACGCCGGCTAGCGTTAATCCGAGCGCGTAGATGGTATCTATAGGATTAGCCAGTATTGTACTGATAACGATATAAACAGCACCAACAACTGCCAAACCCGGAATAAAGGGATACCAGGGAACACTGTAGGGACGCTGCCGCGACGGGAAAATGCGGCGCAACCGAAACACAGCGATAAAGCCCAGAATATAAAAGACTTCTATAATGAACATGGAGATGTCGGTAAGCCGGTCAGGGTCCCCCAGCATCATCAATAAGGCAGTCATAATAAGCTGCTGAATAATAGCATTAACAGGCGCACCGGAACGCGCGTGGAGCCGCGCCAGCCACCCTGAACCGGGGAGCAACCCCTGTAAAGCCATAGCATAAGGGACACGGGCACTGGTAAGAATATAACCGTTAAGCGCACCGAAAACGGATATCAAAATGCCAATATTTACAAGTTTGCCGCCAATTTCGCCGAATAACCGGCCGGCTATTGCGCCGGCCGCTTGATTGCCGAGCGCAACGATTTGCGCTGCCGGCAATACATGAAGCATAGCAATATTGACAAACAGATATGCCAACATAACAATTCCTAAGCCGAAAACAATCGCCCGCGGCAATTGCTTGGCAGGATCGTTCATTTCGCCGGCTACATAACCAACGCCAATCCAACCGTCATAAGCCCACAGCGTCGCCAAAATAGCCGCGCCCATACCTGCCGACTCCGTCAGACCGCTTTGCATCCCCAGGACCTGCCCATCGCCTTTCCATAGGCCGACTATGGCAATGAGCACGATCGGCGCCAGTTTGGCAACCGTCGACAAAGATTGAACCCAACCTCCATATTTTGAACCAAAGGCATTAACAGCACTGAGAAATAGGACGGTGACAAATGCCGTTGGCACTCGCCATTGATCCGCTAAACCGAAAAAAGGAATAAATAGTGCGGCAAAATAAAGGCCAAGAGCGGCCGATGTAGCCGGTCCGTAAATGAGGGCTTGTACCCAACCAAACAAATAGCCCCAAAACCTGCCATACACCTCATCCAAATATGCGTAAAGCCCTCCTGTTCTGGGGATTTGGGCCCCTAACTCGGCAATAGTTAAACCTGCCGCCATGGTAATTACCCCGCCCAGCAGCCAAGCGACCAGTCCCATGGTCGAATCACCGGCCGCGGCGATAACTTTGCCATGCTTCATAAAAATGCCCGAACCAATGACCATGCCAACGACAAGAGCCATGGCCGGAACAAGGCCTAAATCTTTTTTAGAGATGATGCTTGCCCCTTTCTCACCCGACACCCTCCTTTCGCATGCTAAAACAAAACAAGATAACGATAACAAAAAACAACAAAATTCGCAACAAGAAAAAAGTGGGGTCAGCTTATCAAAACAATTAAATATTTAAATTTGACTATAAACGAGGTGCTAACATGGCAGAACAACCCAAACCTTTGAACATTAGACCACGCATTCTTTACCAAGTAGCGAAGGCAGCCTGGGAAGGCAAGCTGTTTGAGCAACGCGAAGAAATTTGCCGGCTCGTCATGCAGGAATTCCAGGACAAAGCAACGCAGCGGCAGGTGGCCAACCAAATCCGGATTGCCATGGGTCTTGACCCCCATGATGACGCTGCCGTACTAACGGAAGACGACGAACTAGCCCTGATGGGCATGGGCAGCGAACCGGTGGTTGTCGCCAACCCGGATGCCTGCCGCTCTTGCCCGGAAGGCGACCGCGCCTGCGAAAAGGCCTGTCCGGTCGCGGCCATTACCCGTGACGAGCTTGGCCGCCTGCGCATCAACTACGAAAAATGCATCGGGGACGGCCACTGCGTCGATGTTTGCGACTTTGGTGCTCTGGCCCACAAGTCGCAGTTTGTGCCGCTCATCGAAATCCTACGGCAGCGTTCCCACCCCGTTTATGCATCCGTCGCTCCCGCTTTTGCCGGACAGTTTGGCCCAAATGTTACCCCGGGCAAACTCCGCTCTGCTCTTTTAAAACTCGGTTTTACCGACATGGTCGAAACGGCTCTGTATGCCGACTTGATTACGATGAAAGAAGCCTTCGAATACGACCACTTCGTCCAAACGGAAACAGACTTTATGCTTACCAGTTGCTGCTGCCCTGTCTGGATTAAGTTAATTGAAAGCCGTTTTCCCGAACTAATCGACCGCATTTCTCCTTCCGTTTCCCCCATGATTGCCTCCGGTCGGGTCATCAAAGCGCTGCAGCCTGAAGCAAAAGTCGTCTTTATCGGGCCCTGTGTGGCCAAAAAATCGGAAGCGCAACTTCCTGATCTAAAAGGGGCCATCGACTTTGTTCTCACATTTCAGGAGTTGGCTACCATTTTTGCGGCGGCGGGCATTAACATAGAAGACCAGCCGGACGAAGAAAACGCCCAAGCTTCATGGGGCGGCCGGATTTACGGCCGTACCGGCGGCGTCAGTAGTGCCGTAGGCAGTACGCTCAAAGCGCTCGTACCGCGACGGGCGGAAAACTTTAAACCAGTTAAAGTCGACGGTATCCCGGACTGCCAAAAGGTGCTAGATCGCATTAAGACCGGCCAACTCGACGCCAATTTCATTGAAGGTATGGCCTGCAAGGGCGGTTGTGTCGGCGGACCGGGCCGGCTGATACCGCCGGAAGAGGGAACCGCATATGTCAATAGTTACGGCAGTGTCTCTCATGCCCAAACACCGGTAGAAAACCCGCATGTTTACGCCATTTTGGCGCGTTTAGGCCACAAACAGTTGCCCGAGCTGACCGGTGAAGGCCCGATGTCTGTATTGTTAGCGCGCAAACTAACCGGGAATTCGTAGTAATTCCCCAGAGGCATTGTATACAGTATATTTTTTTCATATTGTTAAGAGAATGATATGGCTAAAAATCCAAAAATTTGCTATTATTTTTGTAAAGTATTTGAAACCTGAAGGAGGATAGCGATGTCGAATAAACGACCTGTTAAAATCGTAGAAACAGTGCTGCGCGACGGGCATCAGTCGCTGGCAGCCACCAGGATGCGGACCTCAGACATGCTGCCCGTGCTGGAACAACTGGACAATGTCGGCTACTGGGCCATTGAAGCCTGGGGCGGCGCCACTTTCGACAGTTGCCTGCGCTTCTTGAACGAAGACCCCTGGGAGCGCCTGCGCACCCTGAAAAAGCACCTGAAAAAGACGCCTATTCAGATGCTGCTGCGCGGCCAAAACGTCCTTGGCTATAATCATTATGCCGACGACGTTGTTAGAGAATTTGTTTTCCGCGCTGTCGAGAACGGCGTTGGCGTCATCCGGATCTTTGACGCCCTCAATGACGTGCGTAACCTGGAAGTGGCCATGCGAGCAGCAAAAGAGGCTGGCGCTCATGTCCAAGGCGCTTTTGTCTACACCATCAGTCCCTACCATGACAAAGAAAGCTTCCTAAAGGTAGCTAAAGACTTGGTTCAGCTTGGCGCTGACTCAATTTGTATCAAAGACATGTCCGGCTTGTTGGCCCCCTATGTGGCCTACGATCTTGTCAAAACCCTGAAAGCCGACATCAATGTACCCATCCATCTGCATACCCACTATACCAGCGGAATGGCTTCCATGACCTACCTGAAAGCAATTGAAGCCGGCGTAGATATCATTGACTGCGCCCTTTCACCCTTTGCCTTAGGTACTTCCCAACCGGCTACCGAGGCGATTGTTGCCGCTCTTGAAGGAACCGACCGCGATACCGGCATCAAAAAAGAACAACTTTTCCCCATCGCCGATCACTTCCGTGCCGTGAAAAAACAGTTGGCGGAAACCTTCAAGTTGAATACCGCTATCGATATTGATACCAAAGTGTTGACCTTCCAAATCCCGGGCGGCATGCTATCCAACCTCCTTAACCAGATGAAAGAGCAGGGCATGGCTGATAAGTATCCTGAACTACTGGAGGAAATGCCACGCGTCCGCGCCGAGCTTGGCTATCCGCCGCTCGTTACTCCCACTAGCCAAATTACGGGTTCCATGGCGGCCTTTAACGTCATGCTGGGCCGTTATAAGATTGTCCCGCGGGAAGTTAAAGACTTGGTACGCGGTAAATATGGGCGTACACCGGCGCCGATCGATCCTGAATTTGTCAAAATGATCGTCGGCGACGAACCCATTATCACCCACCGTCCGGCCGATGACATTCCACCCCAAATGGACAGCCTGCGCCAAGAACTGGCGGAAAAAGGCTACCCCAACGCGTCAGTAGAAGATGTCCTGTCTTATGCCCTCTTCCCCGAAGTAGCCCTCAAATTCTTTGAAACCAACCGTAAATAATAATCAAGGCCTCCGACACAATCGCCGGAGGCCTTTTGCTGTCCTTATTTGTAAAAACAAGACTTGCCAATAAATTCCCGTAAAATCGAGTTGAGCGGAACTTCGTCATCGTCGACCGGGGCAAAGTATGCCAGAAAGTTGAGCAGCCTCCGCGCCTCGGAATATACCTCGTGCTCAGGGCCAATTTGTTCAAGGAGGGGCTCAGCGTATTTTTTTAGCACGGCCAATTCATAAATGAGAGCCGAGTTAAACATAACATCCGCTTCTTCCTGGAACGGGAAGATGTTGCGTTCTTCCCCCCGGCGCACCGATGACCATAACTTGAGTGTATTGAGGGCATCATGGGCACGAAACTGACTGTCGCGAACAATACGGCGAATCAGGCGCGTGTCGGTCGTGGGAATACGGTTATGATTATCGATGGAAAGCTGCGTCAGCGCACTGATATAAATCTTAACTTTCTGCTCGCGGGGTACGGCGCTGGTAAGCCGCTCATTCAGGCCATGAATGCCTTCAATAATAAGCGGCTGGTCTTTGTCAATCCGGATTTTGCGGCCGCGGTATTCCCGTTGTCCGGTTACAAAATTATACGACGGGATCTTCACTTCGTCCCCGCTGAGCAGCCGGGTAAGATGTTCATTAAAGAGCTCCAAGTCGATGGCTTCGATGGCTTCAAAGTCATAGTCGCCCTTTTCATCCCGCGGCGTATGCGCCCGGTCAACAAAGTAATCGTCCAACGATATTGGTACAGGCCAGACCCCATTCACCCGGAGCTGAATATTTAACCGATGGGCAAAAGTCGTTTTACCGGAAGACGACGGTCCGGCAACCAGGATAACGCGTACTTTTCCACGATGCTCAGACACAAAATCGGCGATTTGGGCAATTTTCTTCTCGTGCAGTGCTTCGGCAATGCGGATAATATCGGCAATCTGCCCGTTACGAATACAGTCGTTGAGGGTGGCGACATAGCCGCAACGCAGAATTTTCCCCCATTGCTCGGCTTCCTGGAATATGGCCGCCAACTTGGGCTGAGGAACAAATTCTGGCAGTTTATCAGGATGGTCTTTTTCCGGAAACCTAAGCAAAAACCCGGGAGGATGGAACAACAGGCCAAATACCTGCAAACACCCGGTCGAGGGCGCCATTGTCCCGTAAAAATAATCATATACGTCGCCACAATAGTAAATGCTTACCCGTTCACGCTTTAGCTGGCCTAACAGTTTGACCTTTTCCGTCTGGCCAGCTGCTTCAAATAACCGAATAGCTTCCTGCAGCTGATAGCTTTTGCGGACAATGGGACGGTCCTCGGCCACAATCTGCCTCATCCGTACTTCCAACCGTTCGATGTCTTCAGGTGTCACCGCACGACCAATATTAAGTTCACAGTATAGTCCTTTGCTAAGGGAATGCTCTACCGTCACTTCACCATCGGGAAACAAATCCCGGGCGGCGGCAACCATCACAAAAACAAGGCTGCGCTGATATACCCGAATGCCTTCCTCTGACCTCAGATCAATAAAATCTACCAAACAATCGTCATTTATTTCAGTTTGGAGGTCCTTTATATCGTTATTCACTTTTGCCGCTACAATAGGGCTGGTATAAAAAGCAGCGCGTTCGCGGCTTATCGCTAACAGCGTAGTTTCCTTGGGATATCGCCGCTTGTCTCCATTAATGAAACGAACCTCTATCCAGTCTGACATCTGGTCGCCTCCCTGCACGCAAATTTACCCTGACACAGGTATGTATGAAAAGATATTTTGCGGCACTGTAAAAAATTCCTCTGATATGTTTACCTGTTCGGGCGGTTGCCATAATAGTATAAGAGAACAACACTTAGGGTAATCAACATCCCGCCGAATATTTGCCACTCATTCATGGTTTCATGTAAAAACAGCCAAGCCAGGACCAGGGTAATAGGTATCTCAGCCGTACTAATAATCGAGGCTATGCCGGCGCCGATGCGTCTCAACCCGGCAAGGTATATAACTACCGGAGCCAACAAAAGCACGGCCCCGACGAAAATTAAGCCAAATTGCAAGCCGGACAAGTCTATAGCCGTCAACCAGACCGGTCGATAGACGATAAGCAGCATGAGGGTGCAAAAGGTGAAAGACCACGCGGTCACAACAAAAGTATCCACCACCGCAAGCAGCCGTTCGCCATTTAAAGTAAGAAAGGCATTAGTTACAGCCGAACCCAATCCTAACAGCAGCGCCCACCGGTCTGTAACCGTCCACTGGGAATGAAAAAGATCGACGCTGAAAATCAGACCGATTAGAGCCAGGACCAGTGCAACCACCTGCACAGCGGTCAGTTTTACCTGTCTAAATAATTTGTTATACAAGGCAACAAAGGCCGGATAGGTAAAAATGAGCAGCGTAGCCAGCGCGGCCCCTAAAATATCCAGCGCCGTATAAAACAGTATGGAAGTGAAAAAACCGCCGATCGCGCCCTGCGCAGCCATCGGCAACCATAATGCGCGGGGAATGGTCGCCTTTTTCTTGTTGATCAGTACCCACCCCCATGCCAACGTAGTCGCAACAAGATTCTGGATGACCAGCACCGGCAACGGCTCTAATCCCGTTAAATAAGTAAATTTGATAACTACCGATGAAGCAGCGAACGCAGCCGCGCCTAGCAGCACCAAAAAATAGCCGAACCAGTTCTTCATTGGCCCCTCCCTGTGTAAAAAAAGAAGCCCGTCAACCAGGCTTAAAGAAACAATACGGCGATGATTTTGTAAGTTAAAGCACTGACCAAAGCTGACAGTGGAATAGTTAGCACCCAGGCCATGACCATCTGTTGCGCTACCCCCCACCGTACGGCACTAATCCGCTTAGCCGCGCCCACCCCCATGATGGAGCCGGACACGACATGGGTAGTACTGACCGGAAGATGCAGTAGCGTTGCCCCGAAGATGACGGCTGCTGAATTCAAATCGGCGGCAAAGCCGCTGATCGGTTCAAGCTTGAAGATTTTGCCGCCCATTGTGCGGATAATACGCCAGCCGCCTGCTGCCGTCCCTAGACCCATGGCCGTTGCGGCAGCAAGTTTAACCCATGTCGGGACTTCTAACGTGGGAAGATAACCGGCACTGACAAGACTGAGCGTGATAATGCCCATCGCTTTTTGCGCATCATTTGAACCGTGCGAGAAAGACATCAACGTCGCAGACAAAATCTGCATCCGTTTAAAACCGGCATTTATGCGCGACGGCGCCATGCGGCCGAAAATCCACAGTAGGCCGATCATAATGACCAAACCGGTTAGCATGGCAACGATCGGCGAAAAGACCAGCGAGGCGACAATTTTTATAATCCCCTGGACTTTTAGGGCATCAACCCCGCGCGCCATCAGCACCGCGCCCATGACGCCGCCTATCAGCGCATGGGACGAACTGCTAGGTATCCCCAGCCACCACGTCAACAAATTCCAGAATATGGCCCCAACCAGGGCGGCAATGATAATCGGTTCATTAACCATCTGGGCTGACTTGACAATATCGCCACCAATCGTTTTGGCTACCCCTGTACTATACATGGCACCGAGAAAGTTGAGGAAAGCGGCCAGCCAGACAGCAGCCCGGGGCGTTAACGCCCGGGTAGATACCGAAGTGGCAATGGCGTTTGCCGTGTCGTGAAAACCGTTTATGTAGTCAAACGCAAGGGCAAGAATAACGACAGTAATCATCAAAACATCAAGCATATTTCATTACCACGCCCCGCAAAAGATCGGCAATACTCTCGCAATGGTCGAGAGCTCCCTCCAGGTGTTCAAGCACTTCTTTCCATTTAATTATTTCGATTGGATCAACGCAATGGGTAAATAGATGGGCAACTTCCTGTCGGTAAATACGGTCGCCTTCGCTTTCCAGCACCACGATTTTTCGCGTGTGGTCTAATATTTTATGCTGATTACCCTTAATATTTCCTAAGTAGATCGAAGGCTTTAACAAGTTCATCGGTGCAGTCGGCCAATAACCGGGCTAATTCAATCGCGCCGGCGGTCGGTTTCCCAGTGCGGTACAGCACCATGCGCTCAATCGTTCCCTGCAAAAAATCGACAACATCGTCGAGCATCGTCGCCAGAGAGTAAATATCCTCGCGATCTAACGGCGTGATGAAGGTGCGGTTGAGCTTGTCAATAATGGCGTCGTTAATTTCATCAGCCTCGTGTTCAAGGTCAGACATGACATCCATTTTTTTCAGAATATTCTCATGGTCATTCAGGCTATCTTTAAGCAGGTAGGCGCCCCGCCGCAGGACACGTGTACTCTCGGCGAATAGCTCGAAGAACTTGTCCTCTTTAGGTTTTAAGCTAAACATTGCTTTATCCTCCCGTAAAATGCATATCCATCAACAGTATACCGGAAAAAAAGGTAATTTACTATATTTTGAACCAAAGATAGACAATTGGAAAAATAAAAAAAGCGGGCTAAAATCACCCGCGCTTATAAAAAATATTAGCTGCGCCCCTTCATCAGGCGAAACAAGCGAAAAATCAATACCGGCCAGATTGGCGCTCGCCGCAAAGCAAAACGCATGCCGGCTAAAAACACAAAAGCCGCACCCAAGATGTGAATAAGCCAAAAACCAGTACGTGGAAATTCCCAGACAGTATCGTCAATCCAGTTATTATTATGATATCCCATCTTATCGCCTCCTTGTATTTATTGTTCCCAATTTACCAACTGTCACTGAAGGAAATTTCTGATAGATCGTGTTTTAAATCAAAAAGTCGGGGTATCCCCGACTTTTTGATTTAAGATATTCAATTCTAGTCGACGGCTGCCATTGCCTTAGCCACTTTGGCCGCCAGACCGGTTATCTTTTTCGACGGAACGGCGCAGACCGCAATACGCACCCCTTTGCCCAGCGGTACAGCAAATACCTTATCCTCATGGAGCTTATCACAGACGGCATCCGGATTTTTGGCCGGGATGGTCAGGAAAAAGCCAGCAATATAAGGTAACATGTTAAGGTTAACTTCTTTGGCTTCACGAGTAAAGATAGCAGCACGTTCTTGAATCAGCCGGTAATAGAAATTGCGTTCCTGTTCCAACTGCGCTTCTAGTTCTTTGTCTTTGTGAATAGTGACAAGCAGCCGTTGGCAGCCGCGGTTTATACTTGACCAGGTAGCGCGGCTGGCATAACCGTTAATATCTTCAAATTCTTTGGCCACTTCCTGGCTGGAAGTAACGCCAATCATCGCACCGGTACGCTGGCCGTACATAGTATAGCCTTTAGACATGCTGAAGGCCAAAATAGTCAAAAGGTTGGGCGGCAATCCGCCGAGCTTTTTCATAAAGGCGCGTGCCTCGTTCTTTTCGCCGGCAAAATCCAAATAAGCGATGTCAACAACCAGAACAATGCGTTTGGCTGTATCTTTGGCACATTCTTTAAGACAATCCAGCACCTGGTCCCACTCGCTGTCCGACAGGCTATAGCCGGTCGGATTGTGCGCAGGAGTATTCAGAATAATAATCAAACTGTTTTGTTTGGCCAAAAGGGCTTGCACTTTCTCCGCAAACGACCGGATGTTAAATTTTTGTTCTGCGTCAAACAGCTCGTAAGTCTCCAGCTTGCGCATAGCGTCCTTGCAAAAAACACTGTACGGTCCCCAATGCCAGTCTGACGTAAGAACGGTGTCGCCAATCTCGGAATAATTGTGTACGACATGATGGATACAGCCCGAACCACCGGAAGTGGCAATAGCCTTTATGTACGCATCAGGGCGGTTAGCGGCGAAAGTGACGTCAATAGCGGCCTCCAAATACTCGGGCAGGCCGCTGATAGGCGCGTAGTTAATAACTTCCGTAATTGGCAGTGTGCGGAAGACTTTTTCCGCCGTCGGCAGGCACACCAGGTTTTCATTATCATCTAAAATAGCCCCGATGGTAGCATTGATGATATTTTCCCGGCCATACTGAGCGATCGCCTTATTCGCGGCAGCACTGGCCGCCATGATTTTGTCCAACCCGAATTTGCCTTTGGCATGCGAAGCAGCAAGACTCAACGTCATACTCTTTCCTCCCCAAGTTGTTTATTTCCATTAGATATTCTGGTAATGTCAGTCAAATTCCTGCTTTGGCGATTGTCCGGTCTACCTATTTCCCGGGAAATCGTTGGCAACGCTCGAGTATAGATTGTGCAAAAAAGGGATACCGAATGTACTTGTTTAATTATATGTTCCCTTGGGTGGAAATTTCCTCTCGGCAATGTTTTTATGTATGGCAAAAGCAGGCTGAAAACAGCCTGCTTTTGCACTAGCAGCAACGTTATTGGCCGGTAAATTTACTCTCTTGGGCTTCAATCATTTTGCGAACCATGTGACCACCAACACGGCCATTATCAGCGGAGGTAAGGGCACCTTTGTAACGGTTCTGGTAGTCTTTCAGGCCGAGCTCGTTGGCAACTTCCAACTTCAGTTGGTCAAGGGCCTTTTGGGCATTGGGATTAACCGGTTTTCTGCTCCTAGCCATTCGACAAACCCTCCATTTCAAAGTATTTGGTACCCGTTAATATCATGACCGTATTCCGACAATCAAATACAATGTAAATATTGGCGCAAAAAACTAACGACTGTGCAAGCGGGCCGCCGCAAGGTAGACAAAATTGGGTAAAAAAAAACGGCGCCTCGACACCAGGCGCTAAAGTTAGGTTAGCTGAGTTTTTGCTAATGTGTCTCCCGCTCTTCGGGGAAAAAGCGGGCATGGATAGCATTAACCGCATCTTTAACGCGGTCGGCCCGCACCAGGCAGGAAATGCTAATTTCCGAAGTACTGATTACTTCAATGTTAATCCCGGCGTCAGCCAAGGCCCCAAACATGGTGGACGCAATACCGGGATTACCTAACATGCCAGCGCCGACAACAGATACTTTTGCTACATTTTCTTCAACGACAATTCCCATTACGCCCAATTCTTTACCTACTTCCGTAATAATCGCCTTTGCCTGAGGTAAGTCAGGTTTCGTTATGGTAAAGACAATGTCGTTGATATTTTTATCGGCGTTGCGAATGCTCTGGACAATCATGTCCACATCAATATTGGCTTTAGCCAAAGCCGAAAATATCTTGTAGGCAACACCCGGTCTGTCCGGTACGCCAAGAACGGCGATCTTGACAACGTTAGTATCATGGGTCACCCCACGAATTACAAATTCTTTTTCTTCCATAGTATATCCCTCCCTGATAAATGTTCCGGGTTTGTCAGTAAATGTTGAGCGGACATGAATTGGCACCTGGTAATGGCTCCCCATTTCTACTGCGCGGGGTTGCATAACAACCGCACCCAGGCGGGCCATCTCCAGCATTTCGCGATAAGTAATTTCCTGCATTCGCCGAGCACTACCTACGACGCGGGGATCGGCCGAATATACGCCCTCCACATCCGTAAATATTTCACAGACATCAGCTTTAAGAGCGCCGGCCAAGGCCACCGCCGTAGTATCAGAGCCGCCCCGACCAAGGGTCGTAATATCCCCTGATGCAGTCACCCCTTGAAATCCGGCGACTACCACAATTTTGCCCTGTGCCAATTCGGCTAATACCCGCTCCGGCTTAATATCAATAATTTTTGCCTTCCGGTGGTGATTACTGGTCATGATGCCAGCCTGTCCCCCGGTTAGAGAAACAGCAGGATGTCCAAGCCTTCGCAGAGCCATCGCCAAGAGAGCAATTGACACCTGCTCACCCGTCGCTAATAGCATATCCATCTCCCGCCCGTCGGCGCCCTCGTCAATCTTCCGGGCTAGGTCAATGAGTTCATCGGTAGTATCCCCCATTGCGGATACTACCACGACAATTCTATCTTCAGGCCCTTTTTCCCGTATTACCCTTTTAGCTACAGCCATTATTTTTTCCGGTGTCGCCACAGAGCTACCGCCAAATTTTTTGACAATTAGCGCCATTTTCATCCTCCTTAGCCGCATTTAGTTGCTTGTCTTTCTATATCTATTCTTCGTAGGCGAACAAAATCCTCTCTGTGGTGAACATTACATTTGTAAAAATGTCTGAACCAAGACCAAACCACCCAAAACAATTTCCCAACACCCTTTGGCCAAAAATAAGACATTATCCTCCTGGCTGTAACACCATTCAGTAAAACTGCTGTATGCTTGGGCATAATCCTGAACGAAAGATACCGTAGCTAACACGGCCGTAAACAATGCCACCATTTTTAAACCCCAGGCCGAAAAATAGGCTGTGACGGCAACACAATAAAATGCCAAAATTAGCCAAGCGACAAACAAGATGGTTAATGCCGTCCACCGGGCCGTTTTGGCGCCTACTTTGGTGGCAAAACGGAGGAACATTAGCCTAAAGAGCCGGCGGCCGCATCGGCCTATTCCCTGCTCATAACACCAGTACCGCTTTGGAATGGAGTAGTTCCAGACAAAGGAACAGAGCGCAATAAACAAAAGCAGCTTGGGCATTTTTCCTCCCCCCCTGCAGGATTGCGGCAAATTGTTTCCCTGGCAAGCTCTGCCGGTATTCAAAATAGAAAAGTCCCGGCGGAACACCGAGACTTGCATACAAAATTAGCAGTTTACGCTTCTACTTTGATTTCGTGGGAACTTTCCCACAAGCCGTGAATGTTGCAGTAGGCCGTTGCAAGGAGCGTACCGGAACCGCCTAGTTTTACCACTACCTTGCCGAAAGGTTCACTATAAGCGGGGCCCTTATTGGGACCTTCACCCGATTCGCCATGAGCATTAAATTCAAAGTTGGCCAACTCATAGGCAAACTTACCGTTTTCCGGCTTGAAATAAAGCTTAATCCAACGGATATGATGCTCCGTAGTGTTAGGATGAGCGATTTCCTTACTTACCCCCACTTCAATGGTCACTTTTTCGCCAGCTTTGACTATAGCCGGGGCGTCAATTACCGGAACATGTTTTTCGGCCTTCCAGTCCGCACTTTGCACAATATCAACAAACTTCATAGCGCAAATTCCTCCTTCGCTGGAACGATTTGTATATATTATTATAATTTTTCGGTGTTTAAAAAATTCCTGCAAAAGCTAATAAAAATTTATTATTAATTATATTATTTTATTAATAACTTTTCTTTATATTAAATTAATATCTATCACTAAAAAAGGAAAGACTAATGGCGAGTAAGAGTTTTTCGCCAAAACCTATAGACAAATGACGTGGTTTATGATAAATTTAAGAAAAACCTTTAAATTAGTCCGGAGAGACTAATAAGGTGCACAATAAGGACGGGCCTACTGTGCCTTAGTGACCTTTAAGCCTCTTACTCCGGTAAGAGGCTTTATTGTGTGCCAAAGGTACAAAAGGAGGAAAAATTATGAGACGCGAAATTCAAGTCGACGAAAAGCTTCCCATTATGCAGACCCTTCCTCTCAGCCTGCAGCACCTCTTCGCCATGTTTGGTGCAACCGTCCTGGTACCCATTTTATTTAAGGTCAACCCGGCAACGATCCTGCTTTTCAACGGCATCGGCACCATTTTATACCTGCTGATTTGCCAAGGCAAAATTCCCGCTTATCTGGGGTCAAGCTTCGCCTTTATCTCCCCCGTCTTTGTTGTATTGCCTCAGTACGGATACCCTGCCGCCCTAAGCGGGTTCATCGCCGTTGGTGCTATCTTTTCCCTTGTAGCCATTAGTATCGGTGTCATTGGCACTAAATGGATCGACGTTGTTTTTCCGCCGGCCGCCATGGGAGCCATCGTAGCGGTCATCGGTCTGGAGTTGGCGCCGGTTGCGGCCGAAATGGCAGGGCTGACGGCAAAGAACCCCGACCCCAAAATCATCGCCGTTTCAATCTTCACGCTGGTGGTTACTATCCTCGGCTCGGTTCTGTTCCGCGGCTTTTTGGCCGTAATTCCTATTCTCATCGGCATAATAGCCGGCTACGCCCTGGCCTTTGTAATGGGACTAGTTGACCTGAGCGGTATTGCCAAAGCGCCTTGGTTAGCCGTACCGCCTATCTACACCCCCGAATTTAACCCCAGTGCCATTGCGATCATTGCTCCCGCTGCCCTGGTCGTTATTGCCGAGCACATTGGCCACCTTATTGTAACTGGCAATATTGTCGGCCGCGATCTCGCAAAAAACCCCGGCCTGCACCGCTCACTGCTGGGTAACGGCTTGTCAACGATGCTGTCCGGCTTCTTCGGTTCCACACCTAATACTACCTATGGTGAAAACATTGGTGTTATGGCCATTACCAAAGTCTACAGCGTCTGGGTTATCGGGTTTGCCGCAGTAATCGCTATCATTCTCTCCTTCGTGGGTAAACTGGCAGCCGCCATTCAGAGTATTCCGGTACCCGTAATGGGCGGCGTATCCCTGCTGCTGTTCGGTGTCATTGCCGCTTCCGGCATCCGCATCCTGGTTGAAGCTAAGGTGGACTATAGCAGCGCCCGCAACTTGATCCTGACGTCAGTAGTCCTGATTATCGGCGTCAGTGGCGCCCAAATTACGATCGGGTCTGTCGCAATGAAAGGCATGGCCCTGGCTACGGTTGTATCCATAATTCTCAGTTTATGCTTCAAGGTTCTGGATATGCTTGGATTGACTAACGACCTTAAACAAGAAAATTAATAGGTTTAGCGTCTAAAAATTAAACCGCTCGCCAACACGAGCGGTTTAATTTTTTTTTTTGCCTTGTTAAAAGAAGTTATTTGCGCAATCCAACGCGAATAGCGGAACTCGCTACAATATAACAAAATGCAAACACGCCGCCAATTGTGAAGAAAAACGCCACCGGCTTAACCATCATGATTTCCGAACTGCCAATGAGCGAGAAAAGCAGTGCCACCATGTAAGCCAAGAAAGACTCGCTGTATTGTGGACTGCCGGCGCGCGGAGCAATGAGCAGCCACACTAGAAAGCCAAGTAAGATAACGTTACCGTATTTGACTAAATCCATGCCATCTCCCCACCCAATACCATCTTAACGATTTTTGATTTTCCACCAGACCGTGCGAGCAGCATGTGCAAGCAGAAACGTCAAAAACTGGCTAATCATACCGACAATAAAAAACCAAGTCTGCCGCTGCATGTGAAAAAAATACGTGACGGCAGCTCCGGCCACTAATGCCGTAGCATACGCTAGAAGCGGCGTGAGTGCCCGAAAACTGCGCTTACGCCAGCTAGGCATCAACAGCCAGCCAAAGAAAACGCCCCAAACCGCATAACTAATATTCACTAACTAGATGCACCTCTTCAAAACATAACAATTATTATTTTGCGACCACGGTGCGATTTCCTGCTGCGTCCTTAAATTTTTCAAACATCGAAACTATCGCCATCAAAATCATCAAAGTTATCAAATGCTTGACCAGCGTCCCAACTGTCAGCCGCCGCAAAATAAGTGTCATCAAAGCCGCCGGCATTCGCCTGGTCAACCAGCATGTCAAATTGGCGTTCACTTAGAATACCCTGATTGGCCAGTGTTTCCCGCAACTCGTCGCTGTTCATATTGCGCCACGTCTCGTGCTGCTCAGGCGTAATAAGATGTTGACTTAGCAAATAACCAAGAATTAGCCCGGTCAGCATCCCGCCCACTCTATTAAAGCCGCCATGCCCGGGTGCTTCATACTGCGGCTGCGCAGCCACACTATTTTCCGGCGTTTGGCGAGGACGCATCATCATAAATAAAGCAATACCGATAATAACGATGATAAGCATCAAGATTAACATTTATCATCCCTCCTAAGTCTCATTTTCAACCAGCCGGCCTGCTACTGCCCCCGTTTGGGTTATCAGCCAAACACCGGCAATAATCATAGCAGCCCCAAGTAGCTGCGGTCAAACAAGCCGCTCGTGCAAAAAAAGAGCGGCAAAAGCCATAGAAATATTCCTGTCATTCCCAAAGCTAGCAACCACGGCAACTGGCGAACCGTAGGCAAGGCTTTCGCAAACCGAAAAAAAGCAGTTGTTATTGGCGAGAGTTCACCGACCGTATATTTAGCAGTCACGGGCCGCCCCATAGGATAGCCGTTGCCGTGAGCAGGACGTATACAATGCGTTCATAGTTAAGCCAACTCGGCATTTTTCTCCCCCCAAAATGTTTACGGGCGGTAGCATTATGTTGCAAACACGCATATGATGTAGCAGATAGATCCCTTTCATTTTAACATTTTTCAAACTATAAATAAAGGAGGCTGCTTTTGTTTATGGAAAGAAAGTACCCGCATTGGTATCCTGAGCATGAAACCTGTTGCGAGTACCCGGGGAAAGATATGGTCTGTGATGAACATATGCCCTATAAAATGATGGACTTTGCACTAGATACATTTAAAGACCGCATTCTTTGCATGTTAGGCGACGAAATTATCTTCTCGGTCGATGCTCGCATCTGCGGCCGCGAGTCTTTTTGCGGCACCCTATGCTATGTAGGCTGTGACTTTATCATTGTCAACGTGTGCCTGGGCCGCCGCCCAGTATCTATGCATATTCCGCTCCGAATGCTGCGGTTCATCGCGCCATATAAATCGTAAAGACCACATTGCCGCTAGCGCGCTCTCTGCCCTCACTGCATAGAATGTGGTAAGTCCCCTGGAAAGGAGGATTGATGCCCATGCGAAAATGGCGTGAGCGCAAGCCGCTGGCCATGGATGTCGATCATATGCAGCTTCTTCATCAGGAAGCCATTGAGCAGTTGGAATTGTTGCATACTGCTCTTGACGCCATGGAACAGGCGACAGGCACTATGCGCGACAACCTCATGGAAATGGTGGAAAACCATTGGCACGCCTATCAAGATGTGTTGCATATGATTTGGTTACAATAATAGAAAAAAGCCGCCCCTTTCGGAGCGGCAATTACCACCTAATCATGTAGGCGGCCCCTATCTCATATCCACCCTGGTATTTGGGTCCGCCGAATACTATTATGTTTTTGTACTGCGCCATAATGCCGACACTCTCTGTGCTGGCGTACACCCCGACCGCGCGCGGTTTGTCAAGCGTAATACGGTACACGTCCACCTTTTGCTCGCGCGGCGTCACAATCGTTTTATCCGCCGGCGGCAACGAGACCGGTGCTTTGTCAAGTTTTATCTGCTGCTCAACCATCTGGGCAGCTTTTTTCGTATCCGTTGCCTGCACCGTATACGTCGCGGCCGGCGGTGTCTGCGTGACAACCTGCACCTCGCGGACAATCTCCCGGGCGACAGACTGCGGCACGTCTATTTTTTGCGCCACCTGCACCGGGTCCCGCACCTCTTCTTGCGCCATAACGGTGACTGGCGGCGGCTTGTGCAGATATGCCCAGGCGACAACCGCAATTACCACCGCCAGCGCTACACACGTCCAATATACCCAACGAC
>NZ_AAWL01000012.1 GCF_000169155.1 Thermosinus carboxydivorans Nor1 | reverse complement strand
ATCCAACTTGAAGCTATTGAAGCCTTAGACAAACAAATAGCATCACTAGACTTGATGATGGAAAGGATAGAGCGAGAAGACGAAAATTTTAAGCAAGCCCTGGAGCTAATAGATACAATCCCGGGAATAGGGAAACGGATTGCCCAAGTAATATTGGCAGAAATAGGACTTGACATGAGCCGGTTCCCAAGCGCCAAACATGTGTCCGCATGGTCTGGTCTAGCTCCAGGGAACAACGAAAGTGCCGGAAAGCGAAGATCTGGGAAAGCAAAGCCGGGCAATCCACAGCTTAGGTCGCAGCTAGTTCAGGCGGCCCACACGATAGCGCGGATGAAAAACTGTTATTTATCGTCGTTATATCACCGAATAGCAGCCAGAAGAGGTAAAAAACGAGCAGCAGTCGCAGTAGCACATGCGATTATTGTAATCGTTTACCACATGCTTATTCGCAAAGAACCGTATAAGGAGCTTGGGGAAAACTATTTGTCGGAACAAATGCGTCGCAGCAAAATTAAAAGTTTAGTTAACCTTGTTAAAAACATAAAGAAACTGGACGACGATGTTCAGTTCATTATTAGCGACCAAAGTATTCGGATAATAATTGGCGAAGAAGTAAAAGAGTTCTCAATGACAGGTTGACACTAGAAAATCAGCTTTCTTTTGTACACCAGGCCTGTCAAAAAATAGATTTGCACAGGCTTAGTTTGCTATTGCCTAAAAATGGAGTATGACCAAGGGGGTTGGCGCACCCCGTTTTCAGGGTAGGACGCGGAGGAATTGATTTACATTATACTTTTCGCGTGATGGATATCACGCGCTCTGTGTCCTCTGTGGTTAGACTTCAATGTTTTCATGTTTTTGTGATGACGTTTATGTCATGAACATCTCTGCGGTTCCAGTTGCCGCGATTTATTGGCATGATTATTTTTGTGGAATTTTTGGTGAAAAACATGACTATTAGGAAAAAGACGAGCATATTTATTACTGTAATGGTTGTCATCCTGCTGGTTGGCGGCTGCGCCGGCGAGCCGACGCTGCCGCCAGCGGCTGGCCTTACGCCTCTTGACCCGGCGGCGCTGGCTGAGTGGCCGGGCGTTGTCCGTCAGCAGGGCGACGGCAATGTTGTACGGGTCGTGACCGGGGCGGCTCTAGGCGCGGCTAAGGCGCTGGAACTGGCAGCCGGCGGGCAGGGGATGGTCGAGTATGGGCTGGACGTTCCCGCCGGCCCTGATGTCGTCGCCCAGCTGCGCCTGCAGTTTTTGTCGACCCAGGGGACAGGCCGGATCCAAATCAGCGCCCTCGACGATCAGGGCAACACCGTTGGTGCGATCGGCTGGGTCGTGACCGGTCCGCTGCCCCCGGCACAAGCAGGCGTAACGTGGCTGGATAAGCGGCAAAGCGTCAACTATAAAGGTGACTGGCTTACTGCCGATTATCACGTCCAAGATTTATTGGCCGAATTGGCGCCGGGAATTAAGTCGGGCGAAGTCCGGCGCTACCGTCTGCTTATCCAGGTCGGTCAAGGTCAGCACGTCCTTATCACCAAGCTGCAGTTCGGCCGCGATATCGCAAGGGCCCTGGTCGTATCGGCGCCAGCCAGCCAGCTCGCGGCCACACTCGGCGAACCCGTGCGGATCGAGGTCGGGCTGCGCAATACCGGCAATCAGCCGTTGCGTGGTCTGGCGGTGGAACTGGTCGAACCTTATGGCTTTGGCCTGGTCCTGCTGACGCCCAAGGCGCAGACGATAGCCGAACTTGCGCCCGGGCAAGAGGTGCAGCTGGTTTGGCAAGTGCGGGCCCAGCGGCCTCATGCCGTTAATTTGGACCGCCCTTGGCCGGTGCGCTTTGCCGTTAACGGGACGCTGCTCGCCGGTGAAATCGCTGTACGGGTGCAAGACACTCGTCCCGGCAAAGTATTTTACGTTATGACCGAAGACCTGGAAGCCATTGATGCTGCCGGTTATCCCAAAGCCTGGGGCAACGGCAATGGCTGGCTGGAACCGGCGGAAGTGCTGACCCAAATGGTGGGTAAAGCGGAAAAGCTTAATGCTGTGGCCGAAACCTATGGCGCCAAGTGGACCCATTATATTGCCTGGCCGTTGGTGAAGGCCGCCCAGTGGGCTGACGGTCAGTCAACCACCGGCCGGTGGGGGCAGGTCGTCGCCGCTCTTCGGCAGTCGGTGCTGGAAGGGGCCAAGCGCGGCCATGAGTACGGTATTCATCTCCATCTTGATTATGATCCGCACCTAGCCGGCAATGTGCTATCCTATAATCCGGCCGTGGACGGATTGTGGGCCAATCACCTTCGCCATGGTTGGGCCCACAGCCTGACGGAAGAAGGTGATTTTGACGCCTATAACAGTCGCACCGGCACGCTGTATGCGTACCAGCGGGTTCTGGACGAATTAGCCGCTGCTTCCGGCCAGGGGCAGCTTATCACCGCCCGCGTCGGCTCGTTCGATTTCGGGGACGGCCCGGCCGATGAGGCCATGAGCACCCGCGTCTACCGCAAGGTAGGCTTGTGGGCAACGAGTGATGCCGACGGCAATGCCGGCGGGGTAACGGCCGGCGATTATGGCGGGGAAATTTATTTTGCCCGGCCTGATGACATCAACCGGCCGGCGGAGCGTCTCGACGCGGTCGGACTGGTAGAGCTGCGGCCTACGCCGCGCCGGTTTATCAACTATGACGCCCAAAGCGCCGCCGCCATGAACGATTTGGCCAAACAAGGCATGGATTTTTTTGTTGTCGACGGTCGGGTGAGACCGGGGGTGCACGCTATTGTCGGCTTTACCCATGCGATGTTCGTTATGGGCAACGGCGACTGGCAGAGCTTGGAAGGTGGTCAGTTTGACGCGATCGGCGAACACCTCCGTTACCTGAAAAAAGAGTATGTTGACCGCAGCTTGCTCCAGTTTGCCACCGCCGGTGAATTGGTGCGAGCGTACCTTGATTATTATGCGCCGGCGCCGGTTGCGCTGTACGGGGCGCGGGTGGCCCACACGGCCAATGTCTCGGAGTATGCCGTGGACATTCTTGGCTGTGATATTCCGATTGACAACGAGCATCCCCACCAGGTCAGTGTGAAATACCCGCTGCACTTGCGTGATAGCGCTTACCGCATTGCTGTGCTTAAAAACGGCGAGGAAATCTACAGCACCTGGGGGTTGCCTACGCCTTACAACGACATCGTTTTTACCGTTAACGACAGAACTGCGAAATACACTTTAAAAATTTACCATAATAAATATTTATTTAAACTAGTCCAAGCACTTCGGGCAGTAAAAGCAAAAAAATTATTTAAATAATGAGAAATTGCCGCATAATTACCAATTCTTAGCAGGATATTTGTCACTGGATGCGAAATACACGCAATTAGGGTGTAATATTTTGATTGCGGGGGATATTAAATGGCTAAAGCTACCGTTCTTGTTATCGATGATCAGCCTGGCATCCGACGGCTTTTAACGGAAGTGCTGGCAGAGGAAGGCTATGCCGTATATACCTCGGCAAACGGTTATGAAGGCATTGCCATGGCTAAGGAAATTAAGCCCGCTCTGACCTTGATGGACATGAAAATGCCCGGAATGGATGGCATCGAAACTTTGCGGGAGATGAAGCGGCTCGGTCTGGGGGAAAAGGTGCTGATGATGACGGCTTATGGCGAACTCGACCTGGTGCATCAGGCGCGGGAAATGGGCGCCTATGGGTATATTACCAAGCCCTTTGACATTATTGCCCTTTGTCAAATGGTCCGTGACATTGCCGGTTCGGCCGATTCCCGCCAGTTAATGATTGGATAGCATGCACCCGGCGAGGCCGGGTGTTTTCTTTTGCGGCCGCGGTAGCCAAGACTGGCGCGATTGGCAGGAATTTTTTTACTTTATGGCGAAGTGTTACCCTGAAAAGGGGGATAGGTATGGTTTGCAGCAGTAATGCTACTCTTGCCTTGCACTGTCCGCGGTGTGGCAACATCCAAATGCATGAATTCAGCCGGTTTACCATCCGTCAGATGCACCGGCAGCGCTTGGTCTGCAGCTGTGGTCATGTGCAAGCGGTCGTAGCCAGCACCTGTCGCCGCCAATACTTGTTTGAAATCCCTTGTATTGTCTGCGGAACAAGCCACATTGTCGCTATCGACGGCAAGCGTTTCTGGCGAGCCAAAGCGGATAAAATCTATTGTGTTCAGGCAAACTTAGAGTTAGGTCTGATTGGTGATCGCCGGCAGATTGAGGAGACTATCCGGTGCGACGGGGCGGAATTTGCCAATTTGCTAGGCAGTGACGAAGGGGAAACCATCAAAAATCCACCGGTCATGTTCCAAATTTTCAATTTGGTCCATGATCTGGCCGCCAGAGGCGGGATACATTGCCAGTGCACGAATGCGGTTCTTGAAGCCGACATTCTCGCCGACCGGATTGTGCTCAAATGTATAAATTGCGGCGCTCGTCAGGTTATTGACGCTGGCAGCCAGGCTGACCTTGAACATGCTAACGCCATGGCGGCCATCGAATTGACGCGCCAGCGCCGCCGGCGGCGCCATAAAGCGGGAAGCCGCAGAAGCAGCGAGGAGGTACTTAAGTGAAGTTTTTTCTTGACACAGCCAATATCGGTGAAATCAAGGAAGCCTTGGCCCTCGGCGTAGTGGCCGGCGTTACAACCAATCCTTCCCTAATTGCCAAGGAAAAGCAGGATGTCAAGGCGGTTATCCGGGAAATCGCCCGCCTTGTTCCCGGGCCGGTAAGCGCCGAAGTTATTGGCGTCACCTTTGCCGAAATGGTGGCGGAAGCGCGCGAACTGGCCAAACTCGGGGACAATGTGGTAATCAAAGTGCCGATAACGGCTGATGGTTTGAAAACAGTAGCCGCGCTGACTGCCGAGGGGATTAAGACCAATGTCACGCTTATTTTTTCCGTCAATCAGGCCCTGCTGGCCGCCCGGGCCGGCGCCACTTATGTCAGCCCGTTTGTAGGTCGGCTGGACGATATCGGTCATGACGGCATGAAGCTGGTGAAAGATACGACCGACATCTTTGCTATTCATGGCATTGAAACGGAAGTTATTGCCGCCAGCATTCGACACCCCCTGCATGTTACCGAGGCGGCTTTGGCGGGCGCCCATATTGCCACCGTACCATATAAAGTGCTGCTGGCGCTTTTAAATCACCCGTTGACCGATGCGGGCATTGCGCGGTTTCTCGAAGACTGGCGCAAAGCTATGCAGTAATGTTGGTTGAGAGGAGATGGAACAAGAGGATGGATCGCGAACTAGCCCTGGAATTTGTGCGGGTTACCGAAGCGGCGGCCATCGCCTGCGGGCGCTGGATGGGCAAAGGCGACAAAATTGCCGCCGATCAGGCTGCCGTTGACGCCATGCGGCAGGCCTTTGACAGTGTAAGCATCAGCGGCACCGTGGTTATTGGCGAAGGCGAGATGGATGAAGCGCCGATGCTGTATATTGGGGAAAAAGTCGGCGCCGGCGGACTGGAAGTGGATATTGCCGTTGACCCACTGGAAGGCACCAACCTGGTGGCCAAGGGCCTGCCGGGTTCAATCGCCGTTATTGCCATCGCGCCCAAAGGTGGGCTGCTGCACGCACCTGATATGTATATGGACAAAATTGCCGTAGGCCCGGCCGCGGCCGGAAAAATTGATATTAATGCCCCGGTGCGGGAAAACTTAAAGGCCGTTGCCAGCGCGCTCAACCGCAAGGTGGAAGATCTGACGGTCGTTATCCTTGACCGGCCCCGCCACAATAAAATAATTCAGGAAGTGCGGGAAGCGGGGGCGCGGATTAAACTGATTTCCGACGGCGACGTTTCCCCGGCGATCAACGCTGCCATCGAAGGCACGGGTGTCCATATGCTGCTCGGTATCGGCGGCGCCCCTGAAGGCGTCATTGCTGCCGCCGCCCTCAAATGTCTGGGCGGCGATATGCAGGCCAAGCTGTGGCCGGAAAATGAGGCTGAGGTAGAACGGGCCAAACAAATGGGCATTACCGACATCAACAAGGTGCTCACCATCGACGACCTTGTTCATGGTGAAGATGTCATGTTTGCCGCTACCGCCATTACCCAAGGCGACCTATTGCGCGGCGTCAGCTACTTCGGCGGCGGGGTGCGCACTCACTCGATCGTCATGCGCTACAAAACCGGCACGGTTCGCTTTGTTGACGCCATTCACAAACTGGACCGCAAACCGCTGTTTATAAAACGGTCATAACGTACACTAACCTCCTGTGTAGCCAGGAGGTTATTTTTTTGCTGCATCAGCAAGTATATTTTTAACCACCGAGATAATCATGTCATAAATTGGCACCGCAAATAATGAAAATAAATAAATTTAACCGCAGAGGGTACAGAGACGCGATTTCATCGCGTGGGTTAAAATAAATCTTCCCTCCGCGGTTCCCTGGGTAGTTTGCCAAATGAGGGAAAATAAGGTAATGCATGTATAAATTGCGGGCAGGCGGACAATGCTATCTTACCGAGGTGATAGCCTTTGAACCGGCAGATACTAGCTGCCATGCCCGCCTCGTTCGTTTTGGTGGCCGTACTGGCCTTTAGCGTTCTGATCGGCGGTCTGAGCTTGGTAGGGCCGGCCGCAGCGGTCGAGCGACCCAACAACGCGCAGCCGGCAGGTCTTGCTGTGCCTGCTGAACCGCTGGCGCCAAAAGCGGCAGCAGAAAAACACCAAGCGCCCCAAATTCGTACCCATACGGTAGTGGCGGGCGAAACGCTGAGCGACATCGCTGCCCGTTACGGTGTCGATGTCGAGACCCTGCTTGCCGCCAACCCCAATATTAGTGGCGATACGGTTTATCCGGGGGACGAGCTGGTCATTCTGCCCCAAAAAGGGGTGCTCCATACCGTTGTTTTCGGTGATACGCTCTGGCGTCTTGCCAATCTTTACGGCGTCGAGGTGGAGCGGATTCGTGAGGCCAATGGCAAACAAAATGATTTTCTTGCCGTCGGCGAAAAAGTGTTTGTTCCCGGCGGGCGGGTCCGCTACGGCCATGTGGCGACCCGGGGCGCTGGTTTCCGCTTCATCTGGCCGACGCAGGGCGAGATTTCCTCACTCTTCGGTCAGCGCTGGGGCCGGCTTCACGCCGGTCTTGACATCGCCAACGACATCGGCACGCCCGTCCGGGCGGCCCGCGCCGGTCGCGTGATTTTTACCGGCTGGAAGGGTGGTTATGGTTACACGGTCATGATTGAGCACGGCGCTGAATACACCACCCTGTATGGTCATCTGGCCGACTATGTGGTGACGCTCGGCCAGTATGTCGAGACCGGTCAGCTTATCGCCTACATGGGTAACACCGGTTATTCCACCGGGCCGCATCTGCACTTTGAGGTCCGCCGCGGCGGCCAGCCAGTAAATCCGTTGTCGGTGCTCCCGTAAAGGAATAAAGCTGACCGGCGGCGGGAAAACTAACACTATCCAGCAATCTACCAGCCAGAGGGAATATGGCCTACGTTATTGCTTGTCTCATGGCCTCGCTTAGCTTTCTCCTCAATAAAGCGCTGCTAAAAACCGTCGGGCCCAGAGCCATTGTCAGTTTCAGCCCGGCGGTGGAAGAAGCGTTGAAGACGCTGCCCGCTTATTATCTGTCGGCCGACATCCTGGCGACCCATGTCACGTTTGGGCTGCTCGAAGCGGTTCATGACTGGCTGCCGAAGCGGAAAAGCAGCGACAAGGCAGCGCTTTTCAGCCTTATTGGGCACACCCTGTTCGGCTTGGCAACGATTGCTGCCCTGTGGCTTGCTGATAGCATCTGGATGGCCGTGGCCGCCGGTTTTGCCTGCCATCTTGCCTGGAATGCCGCAGTGGTTACATTCTATGCGCCACGGGAAGGAAGCGGTGGACAATGAAGATTTTTTACACCTGCGACTATTGCGGGCAGGCCATTGATACCATTGAAGTAGACCAAGTAGACGAAGCACGGTTCGGCTTTGACTGTTTGACGGCCGAGGAACGGGAAACACTCATCCGCGTTGACTCGCTGACCAATACCATGTTTGTGCAGTCGCTCTGCGATGCTTGCATTGAAAGATTGGGTCTTGATGATGGCGATTTGCCGGCCGCACGGCATATCTGGCCGGTGCACTAAGGAAAAGAGGCAGGATAAACTCCTGCCTCTTTTATGTGCGCCCGGCATGGGCGCTGGCTAGGTGGTGAAAGTCCACTGCGGTCGAGGCAGCCAGTTCGCTAGCCAAGAGCAAAGGCGCCTACCGTGAGGTAGGGTCTGAAGGAAGCCGAAGGAAAAATTGCGGCCTGATGAACAAGAACCCCCTTCTGACGCAGGATTGCCACTTTATCTTCATTTAGGTCGCCTATAACCCCTTCTACTTTCCAAGTTGTCACGATTACCGGTGGTTTAGGGTTTTTACCGGGATTGCCGCGAGACCGTTTTGCCTCTTCGCGTGCTGCCACTGTAAGGCGAAGTTGATGATAGGCATGTTTGTGTTTTTGCAAAAACTGTGCTACTGCTTTATGGGCATCCGGCTCGCAGGCGAATGTTTGCCGGGTTAGGTCAGCTAACTCTTTCTTTAGTTCCTGCGCTTCCTTTTCTAGCATTTTGCTAACCCGGTCCCGACCGGCACTGGTCTTAACGACAATCAGTCGATAAAGATGACCGTCGATCATTTCGGTAAAACTTTGCGTCTGATAAGAGGCCCGCCTATTGCCTTCGCCGAATTGCCCCTGATCCACCCATTCGTTTTGGCGGTAAGCTTGCTCTTTGACCTTGACGGCCAGCGTATGATGAAACGAATCCGGACAGCGTGAGATGATTTGTATAGGAGTAGCCTGCTTGTTAAAGATGCTGAGCGTCGGCAAATTAATGAGTTTAGAGTCGGCAATGTAGACCATTTGGCGCATACGTTCGCCAAAAGTGTCCGCCAAAAGCTGAGCTGCTAGCTGGTTGAATGAGCTGTCTGCCGTGTTCCCGTCAAGAGGAAGGCTGACTAAGGGAATGCCTTGTTCACTAACGATTTTGCCAACCATCACTTGTTTTAAATCCGGACGCATATCCTTACTGTAACCTCGGCAAATCGCAAGGCCGTCATAGTCATCGGCTTCACATTCTTCGTATGCGCCACTTAGGGATAAGGATGTCGTATCGGCGTGCAAACGATGCACAGGAATGTCGAAGGTGGCTAAACAAGACAAGCTCAAACGAGTGTATAAAGCTTCCGGTCCCGCCTCACTAATCTTATCAAGAGTGCGGGCGATAGCGTCATCGGACAAGTCTTGTGGTTGGCAGCCTGGCTCAAACAGGCTCTCGGTGTCTGTCCCTTCAAAATTGCGGCTGATATGATAAAGGAGAGTTCGTGTACTGGCAAAGGTTGATAATACAACGCTTTTGGCTAGATTGCCCGGTGAGATATGACAATGTTTAGGGTCCCAAGTAACGGAATTATTAATAAACTCAACAAAACCAATCTTTTCTAGATATTGATTGGCTGCAGCAATGCTCAATGGTGTTACCTTTATTGAGGTGGGATACTGAAGGGTCGGACCGGTCCACGACATATTGAATTCCCCCATTCGTTTTAATATGGAAGAATTCAGCATGACCTGCGCAAAATCATTTTCCGCCCCGTATTTTCCAGAAAAATTTATGTATTTTCTCAAAAGACTGCGAAATATGGGCTTATCTTTCACCTGGATTTATTTTGAAGGGATTGACAAAGACCAGGCCGATATTAGTTTCCTAGCCCGCACGGGGTTACTGCCCTTATTACGACCAAATCGCAGCTTGCAAAAATAGACCGCAACTATGGCATGTTTGTTATTCAGCATTTGTTTTTAATGGATTTAGAAGCTTTGCGCACTGATATAAAATAAATTTGTTGCGCAGTTTTAAGCCGTATGCCATTGAAATTTTAGCTGCCTCAGTCCCGGCCAGAGTTATAAAAACACTGCCCCGCGAAACCGGTCTACTGATCATGGCAGGCAGGTTGCTTGCAACACCTGAAGATGTAGCACAGACACAGAAAAACGGCGTCCTGGCTGTCAGCACAAGTCTGCGTAAGCTGTGGAATGACAGCAAAACAGGCAATGAAAAGAAATAATTGAAAGTACTTCAGGAGTGCGGGTTGACCATAGCCTGTAGGGAATTTTCCTATTGATTTTTTCTATATTTTCTTACAATAAAATCAGTATTTCGCCGATATTAGAATTTTCTCTAAATACTTATAATCGTGAATAAAGCAAAAAATCTAAAGTAAGCTCTCGGAAAAGAGGGTTTGAAATGGAGGTAAAAAATAGCAAAACAGGCAATTAAAGCATAATTTTGGGTCTAAAAACAGCAATAGCTCAGTAAAAGGTAACCTTGCCCTAAAAATAGGCATGACAAAAAGGCTTAGCTAACACACTTTAAAAAAACTAAGCCTAAAGCACGTGCCTACTATGTAAAGCAATTAAAGTGATTAAGCGGCTATGGGCGTTAATTCAGCTTGCCACAACAGAATTAACGGGCGCATATCTATATTAAAATGCTTTAGCCAAGCATCAACGTGAACGCACATGGCATCGGCAAATGCTTTAAAATACCAGTTTCGCAAGCTGCGGGTCTTGGACTTTCTCTCAAACAAATAATCCTCTTTCAAACGCTTAAAAAACGCTCTACGGTAGTACGCCGGGCAAAACGCTCCTTAAATAGAGTAGTACCGCGAGGGATCCTTGTAAAAAAGCGGAGATTATCTTGTTCGCGGGTGTAGAAAACCCTGCCATAAGGAGAAGCCGAACAAGGAGAATTGCAAGAGACGCTCCACTTTTTACGGGTTTTAGGGCAGCGCCATTTATGCCGTTGACGGTCCTTGCAAAAACCATTGTAAGCCATCATATGACCGGCAGGACAAACGGGGATGCCATCTTTGGTAAAAGAGAAATCACCTTGGCAAAAGCAGTTTCCTTGTGTTCGCGAATTGTGATCGATAAAAGCGGCGACATCAAAATGATGTAGCAAACGGTAGATAGCATAAGCGTCATGAGCCGAAACGAGCATACAGTCCTTTAGCTTAAACTCGGGATAGGGCTGTTTAAAGTCAAATATAATAAAGAATAAATAGAAGCCGTGCTGTCATGCCTATAAGCCTTAAAGAAATTAAGATAAACGGGCAAATCATAGCGATTGTGGGGGGTGTTTTCAAAAAGTCAAGTCCCAATTTTTCGACAAGCGGATATTTGGAGGAAAAACAAAAAAGTCCAAAGCATGAAGCCTTGAACTATAAATGCTTTCGGGGCTCCAAGAGCGTACTCCAAGAAAAAGGAGGATATGAAAATGAAAACCGCAGTGGGTTTTTTGTCAAAACTGTTGGTTACAGTAACAGTAGCAGTAGCAGTAATGCTGGTATCTAGCATTAATATGCCTGCTGCTTACGCCAAAGTCAAGCTGGATATGTTTGATTTAGAAGCGCACCGTGGTGGCCGAGATGTCCGACCGGAAAACACCCTGATATCTTTTGCGTATGCATTAGAATTGGGTGTAACCACACTAGAAATGGATATGCAAATGACAAAAGACGGGCATATAGTTATTAGCCATAATCCCAAAATGTCCTGGATATTGGCAAGAGGGCCAAACGGTCAATATGTATCCCGCGACAATCCTCCCGATATCCGTTTAATGACGCTTGCCGAGATTAAGCAGTATGATGTTGGTGTTATGAACCCAAATGGCGGCGATTATTACGAAAGTCACGGCCGTACACAGCTCGCTGTGCCAGGTACCCGGATACCGACTTTGGAAGAAGTTTTCGAGCTGGTCAATGCCTATGGTAACAAGACCGTTTTGTTCAATATTGAAACCAAATCTTATGCCGACCCTGCGGATCCTGGTTATATCAATAATCCCGATCCGGCTGTTTTTGTAAAAAAAGTATATGACATTATCAAGAGATATCACATGGAAGACCGAGTAATGTTACAGTCGTTTGACTGGCGAACTTTAAAAGAAATGCAAAAACTTGATCCTAATATCACACTTGTAGCTCTTACATGTGAGCAACCATCTTGGGGGCGTGACGGTCTTTACCGGCAGGTAGGAGAAATTGGCTCGTCGCCATGGATGGGTGGTCTTGATATTGATGATTTTAATGGCGATTATGTAAAAGCTGCCAAAGCAATTGGCGCGGATGTAATATCTCCCTATTTCAAAGAATTGTCGCTCGAACTAGTTGAGGAAGCTCATGAACTGGGGATGAAAGTGGTACCGTGGACCGTAAATCGGGAACAGGATATGAACATGTTAATTGATATGGGCGTAGACGGCATTATTACAGACAAACCACATGTTTTACGCAGCTTACTTATTAAACGTGGTATTAAAGTAGCTGAACCGACTAAGGCGCCCCCGGGCATGATCTATTCGACCGGCACTTCCGTAGTTTCCGGTGTTTCCAAACAGCTGGCCAAAGGAGGCGACGCAGCACACTAACGTCGTTCAATCCCCTATGGCGATAACAGATAAAACACAGGCCTAGGATAGCCAAAATAAGGTATACCTGGGCTTGTGTTGCCTTATTCCGCTTTGCACAAAATCACTGGCCAGAGCGGTGACGTGAAATTCTGGACGGCACTGCCATCTCCGACTGTATCCTAAGGCGCTATATTGCCGCTTACCGCAAGCAGGGATTTGCCGGGCTGCTGCCTCAAACGCACAGCAATAAGGGCAAACGCCGCAAAATACCGGATGACGTTTTTAAGCACGCGGCTAAATTAAAAGAAGAACTACCTGAGCGCTGCACCCTTCGCGTTCTCGACATTCTTGTCGAGGAAAAGACGATTAACCCCGGGGAAATAGCCCGTTCTACCTTGGCGCGGCATTTGGCCCGGCTTGGTTTAACCTGGCGTGCTAAAACGGCACCGGTAGCAGGCGATTTCAAAAAGAGCACAGTAATAAACTTTGGCAGGCAGATATTAAGTATGGTCCATACATAGTGCATCCCCAAAATCCGCAGAAGAAGCTGCGAACCTATTTAGTCGCTTTTATCGACGACGCCAGCCGGCTTATTTGCCATGGTCAGTTTTATCTTGAGCAAAAGCTGCCGGTTCTCGAAGACTGTTTTCGTAAAGCCATCTTAAAACGCGGCATACCGGAAGGTGTTTACATCGACAACGGCAAAATCTTCATTTCCCGCTGGTTCCGACTGGCCTCTGCCAAACTGGGCATACGCCACATCACGGCAGCACCGTACAGTCCTGAGGCCAAAGGGAAAATCGAGCGTTTGAACCGCACCGTGGAAGAATTTCTGGCTGAAGTGAGCTTAAACAAGCCAAAAACACTTGAAGAATTAAACAAAGCCTTTGCCGCATGGGTAGAAGAAGGCTATAACCACCGGCCGCACAGCGCGCTTGACGGGCAAACGCCGGCCGAGCGGTTTCAAAGCGATGTAAACCCCATTCGCTTCGCTACACATGAAGAATGCCGGGATGCATTCTTATGGGAAGAAACCCATCTAACTATATGCTCTTGTTTTATCGATTGTCTAATTATATTATAGTACTGGTGGAAAGTTTGTTTTGGTTTTATACGGGGGTGAACTTTAATGGCGGGCAGCATTGTCAGTTTGTTGTATAACAGCCCCGTTATTCCGGCAGTTCGAACCCCTGATGACTTCAAATTTGCTCTCACTCAAACTACCGCTCCCAGTATTATCCTTTTATTTGGCGACATTAACATGTTGCCTGACTTATTGGCGCAAGCGAAGCAGTATCATAAACGGCTAGTACTACACCTTGACTTGTTTGAAGGAGTCGGTAAAGACAAAGCTGGCATTCAGTTCTTGGCCCGCCTTGGAGTAAGTGCCGTAATTACGACCAAGGCGCAATTGGCCAAGATAGCCCGTGAACAGGGAATGATCGTTGTCCAGCGGCTGTTTATCATGGATTCGGAAGCCGTCAGAACCGGAATTCATTTACTTTCCAATTTCAAGCCTGATGCGCTAGAAATTCTTCCTGCTTCTGTTCCTGGGAGAGTAGTACAGAAGTTAATTAGGGAAACTGGCCTGCCGATTTTGGCCGGTGGGCTTATTGAGGGCACAGAAGATGTGGCCGAGGCGCTACAAAAGGGGATATGCGCCGTGAGTACCAACAAGCGCGAGTTATGGAAGCTTAGGTTTTAATTAACTTAATACCGCGGACGAGACAAGGAGAAGTCCAATTACATTCGGCAATTACGGGTTGCCGGTGTAATTGGACTTTTTGTTTTCTAAAGACATAACAAAGGGGTGGCAAAATGCAATATGCTACAGTTGTGGTAATCGGCGGCGGAGCTACCGGGACCGGCATTCTAAGGGACCTAGCAATGCGGGGGATCAAAGCCGTACTGTTGGAACAGCGCGACCTGGCTTATGGCACCAGTTCGCGGTTTCACGGCCTGTTGCACAGCGGTGGTCGGTACGCCGTGAAGGACCCGGAATCGGCACGGGAATGCATTGAGGAAAACCGCATACTGCGCCGCATTGGCCGTTACTGTGTCGAGGAAACAGAAGGCTTTTTCGTCCGGCTGCCGGAAGATGATGAGAAATATGAACAACAGTGGGTTGAAGCATGCAGCCGATTGGGCATCCCGGCTGTTCCAATTTCACCGCAAGAAGCCCGGCGTCTTGAACCTTGTTTATCACCACGGATTAAAACAGTCTACCGTGTCCCTGATGCTGCGATTGACGGTTTTAGATTGGTTTGGCAAAATGCCGCCTCGGCCGCCAAGTACGGCGGCAGTATTCGTACTTATTCTGAAGTCATTAAAATTGAACATGTCAATAACCGGGTAGTCGGGGTGAAGGTAAGGAATACCTTAACGGGGGAAACGGACGCTATTGCCTGCGATTATGTGATTAATGCCGCTGGTCCGTGGGTAGGACAAGTTGGCGCTTTAGCAGGGGTTACGGTAAATGTTAAACCTGATCGTGGGACGCTGATTGCTTTTAATCATCGACTTAGCAACCGAGTAATCAACCGGTTGCGTCCGCCGTCTGACGCCGATATTTTTGTGCCCCACGGTACGGTTTCCATTTTGGGGACGACTTCCGTGCCAAGCGACAGACCAGATGACTTCCAAGTTAGGACGGAAGACGTTCTTAGTCAACTGCGTGTTGGCCAAGTCTTGTTCGAGAACTTAGAGAAGTATCGGATATTGCGGGCGTTTGCTGGAACCCGCCCATTATACAGCTCAGATGCAAAAGGACGGGCTGCTGCTCGCACTTTTGCAGTTATCGACCACGCCAAAACGGATGGGCTATATGGATTGATTAGCGTTGCCGGCGGCAAATTGACGACCTATCGATTGATGGCCGAAAAAACGGTGGATGTTGTTTGCCAGTATTTAAATATAAAAGAACCGTGCCGAACAGCTCTTGAACCTCTTATTCCCGAGCATCCGCCCGAAAAAATTAATGAAGCACGCCGCTTTTTTCCAAGTTTTGGGGTTGAAAAGGCAGTGGCAAGGCTTGGATCAAACCTTGATGGGGTTCTGAACCGGCTTAAGCAGGATAATACTGCCCGACAATTAGTCTGTGAATGCGAACTGGTTACATTGGCTGAAATAAGAGAAGTCGCAGCAATGGATACAAGTTTTTGTCTCGATGATATACGGCGTAAGACGCGCATGGGCATGGGAACTTGTCAGGGGACTTTTTGTGCCTTACGCAGCGTCGGAGCGGTAGTTGCCGAAGGACTAGGAAAAGACAGGACGCCCTGTGGCCTGCTTAAAGATTTTCTACAATCACGCAGGTCAGGAATCCGTCCGGTCTTGTGGGGCAGCCAGCTGCGTGAGGCGGAACTTATGCGGGCCGTTTACGGTGCTACGCTCAATATTGATGGGGTGGTGCGGTGTGAGAGAAAGTGATGTAATTGTCATCGGCGGTGGCCTGGCAGGGCTTATGGCCGCCGCTACGGCTGCCCGGCAGGGCAAAAAGGTGACACTGTTAACAAAAGGTGCGGGGACATTGACGGTTGGCAGTGGCGTCATAGACGTTTTGGGCTATGTGAATGCCACAGCAGTAATCAGCCCTTATCAGTCAATTACTGCCTTAAGTGCAGATCACCCCTATACGATAATGGGCCGGGAAACCGTAGAGCAGGGACTGGAGAGTTTTTTGGCCATTTGCCGGGAAGAAGGTTACCCTTTTACTGGCAGCTTACATCAAAATATTTGGCTGCCGACTGTCGCAGGTACGCTCAAACCCAGCTGTCTCGCGCCTGAATCGATGAACCCACTGGGTATGGAATGTGCGGCCAAAGTGGTTGTTGTAGGCTTTCAGGGCCTAAAGGACTTTTATCCGCGGCTTGTGGTGAAAGGCCTGAAGCATAGCGCGCCTTACCGCAGTAATTACCATATTGTGGGAATCGACCTGCAGCTGACCGGCGGTCGGGATGTAACTTTCCTGGACATTGCCCGGCGACTGGACACGGCTGAGGGCCGTGGCAGTCTGGTTAAATGTTTGAGCGCCCATGTCGGGTCTGGCGACTGGGTGCTGCTGCCCCCTGTCCTGGGGACGGAACCGGACTATAACATATGGAAACAATTAGAACAAGAACTTGGCTGCCGACTGGTCGAGTTGGTCGCTCCGCCGCCGGCGGTTACCGGAAGCAGGCTGCATAAATTATTTGTACGCCACCTTAGGCGGCTGGGAGTAAATATCGTTGAAAACGCTTTCGTGCGCTCAGCCGATTGCAGCAAGCACCACTGCCGGGCAGTGATATCCCAGGGGTTGGGCCGTGAGCGTGAATATTTTGCCGATGCGTTCATCCTGGCAACAGGCGGGTTCCTAGGCGGGGGGATCATCGCAGAGCCGGGCCGTGTATATGAGCCAATCATGGGGTTGCCAGTAGAAACCTATGCTGCTTGGAAAATGTGGAGCAAACATGATTTGTTTGCTTGTACCGGGCAGATGTTTGGACGAACAGGGATTCGGGTAAACCGACAATTGAACCCTATTGATTCAAGAGGGGAAATCGTATTGCAAAATGTTTATCTAGCTGGCAAGATGCTAGCCGGCTATGATTACTGCCTCGAAAAGTCGGGGAACGGTGTAGCGGTCGTTTCCGGTTATCAGGCAGCAATAATGGCGTTGGCGGGGGTGAAGGGATGCTAAAACACAAATGCTTGGACCAATGTATCGCCTGCACGGCCTGTACCGTACAATGCCCGGTAACAGCCGCGGCACGCGAGTTTGCCGGTCCGAAAATGGTTGGGCCGGCTTTGGAAAGATTCCGCCTGTTCGACCAGGACATTGAAATTTCTGCTGATTATTGTACAAACTGCAAAAACTGCGATATAACGTGCCCGTCAAGTGTGCCGGTTTCACTGTTCAGTACGTTGGCCAAAGCCCAGTACCGTCGGCAAAACGGCAAAAGCCTGCGCGACTGGATACTCGTAAACGGCGAAATGTTTGCCCGGTTAGCCAGTCCGGTTGCATCGTTCGCTAATATAACTATGAATAATGCCGTTGTTAGAACGATGTTGAGAGCTGTCGGCATTGCCGACCGTCCGTTGCCCAAGTATGCCGAAAAAAACTTTTACCGTCAATTCGCAGAATTAAAACAGCAACGTTTTCCAGACAAGGTCGTGTTTTTCCCAGGCTGTTACATTGGCTACAATGATCCGCGGGTAGGAATGGATCTGGTAGCAATATTGCAGGCCAGCCGCTATGAAGTTATAGTTCCTGACGTTGTTTGCTGCGGTACCCCTGCCGTTGCTAACGGCTACCTTGAACTGGCGGAAGAAAAGGCAAGGCGCAACCTGCGTGAATTAAGGCGCTGGGCCCGGGAGGGTTGGCCGATTGTCACTTGCTGCACCAGCTGCGGTTTGACGCTGCGGCAGGAATATTGTGAACTGTTTCGGGCAAATGGGGCGGACGAGGTCGCCAGCCAGCACTACGATGCCGGAGAGTTTTTATTGGAAATGCTTGAACAAGGGCGTTTGAATTCTGAGTTTATTCCCCTTGCGGGCAAGTACCTGTATCATGCCCCTTGTCATCTAAGGGCCCAGGGCATCGGCCTTCCCAGTCTGGAGTTGTTGCAGTCTATTCCCGGCTGCGAGGTTAACGTGGCCGATGCTGGTTGTTGTGGCATTGCCGGTAGTTACGGTTTTAAAAAAGATAAATACGATATTGCCATGAAAATCGGCGAGCGCTTGTTCACGAAAATAAAGGACAGCCAGGCAGACATGGTGGTGACGGAATGCGGGACGTGCCGTATTCAGATTGAATATGCTACCGGGGTTAAGGCGGTGCACCCCGTATCGCTGTTTAAACAAGCGCTGCGCTTTGACTGGGTCGGGTAACTGACTCAGGCATTTTACCCAACAATGTTATTCGCAAAAAGTTTGGTAGGCCCTCTGGAGCTCGAGCAGCAGGTATGAACGGAAGCAGCATAGAAAAAATAGTGTTAGGGTGGGACATACTGGTTAACGGGTGATTATGGTGAATATACGTTGTGCCGTTTGTCTGCTTATCATTTTTTTGTGTGTGCTTATCAGTGGCTGCCAACAAAATGCAAGGCCATATATTGATTTTCGTCAAAAAGAAACTCAGGCTGCCTATAACCCGGTTGAAGCTTCCCCAAAGCCGTTGCGCATTGCCCTGGCTTCCGTGCTGTCGCCGAAGGAGACTATTAGTCACTACCGCAGAATTGCCCAATATATTTCGGGGCGGCTGGGGTTTCCCGCTGTCCTTGTTCAGCGTACCACCTATGAAGAACTGAATATGCTTCTTGCTAATGGCGAAGCGGATGTAGCGTTTTCCTCCACCGGCGCTTACAGTGCTTACCGCGGTATGGTCGAGACGGAAATTCTGGCCATGGCTGAATATCAGGGTACTACTTTATATATGGCGTATGTAATTGTGCCGAAAACCAGCCCCGTGGAAAAATTGGACGACCTTAGGGGAAAAGTTTTTGCCTTTACCGACCCGCTTAGCTATTCCGGTCACATGTGCATCGTCGATTACTTGTGGCAGCGGCGGGAAGTCCCGGAAAAATTTTTTAGCCGGTATATTTATACTTATAATCATGACAAATCGGTGTGGGCAGTGGCGAACAATCTCGCTGACGGCGCCAGTGTCGACAGCATGATTTATGACTATGTGGCCGCAACGAGCCCCGAAATTGCTGCCAATGTGCGGATTATTGCCACCATCGGCCCAGCGCCGACCGGGCCGGTGGTAATACGCAAAAACTTAAGTCCCGAACTGAAAGCACAACTTAGGATGGTTTTTCTTGACATGGATAAAGATCCCCAAATGCGGGCAGCCCTCCAAGGCCTGTTGATCGACCGGTTTGTGCCGCCTCAGCCTGAACTTTATGAACCCCTGCGCCGACTATATGATCGAGCGGGTGGGTTGCCATGAGGTGGCTGGGGCGCTTGAGTATCTACTATAAGGTAAACGGCATTATTGTTGGTATGCTGCTGTTGGTAGGGCTGTTGGTATGGATTGTGATCCGTCAGGCCACCGTTGATCTGTTGGGCCAACAAATGGAAAAGCGTGGCCTGGAAGTGGCTAATTATATTGCTGCTCTCAGTGCCAATGATATTTTGCTGGACAACCATTACGCTCTCTATGAACGAATAAGTAAAACACAACACAATACGGAAGACGTAAGGTATGTTCTGATTACCGATTATACTGGCCGCATTCTGGCCCATACATTTTCTGACGGGCTGCCGCGAGGACTGGCAACGCTGAGGGATAGCGGCGGTTCATCAGCGGTAATTAAGTTTGACACCAATGAAGGTATTATCCGGGAAGTAATGGTTCCCATTGAAAACGGGGACATCGGTTTTGTCCGCGTTGGCATGTCGGAAAACAGCACTCAGCAGTTATTAAATAAAACAAACCGCAACTTTTTTATTGGTATTATAATGATGTGTGTTATTGCCACTTTTTTGGCTACATGGCTGACTTCCCTAATTATCAGGCCTATCCGCAGTCTGGCTGACGCTGTTGCTGAAATCCAGAGCGGCAATCTTTCCGCCCGGGTAGAGGCAAAAACGGGCGATGAAGTTGGGCTGTTGGCAGTCGCGTTTAATCAGATGGTCGCCGGTCTCAAGGAGAAAGAAAAGGAAAACAATTTATTGTTGGAAGAGCTCAGGCATAAGGAAGCCATGCGCGCCTTTCTGATAAAAAAACTTTTCACCATTCAGGAGGATGAACGAAAGCGCATATCAAGGGAACTCCATGATGAAACGGGACAGTTGCTGGCGTCGCTACTTGCTTATATGAAACTTTTGCTTTCCAAGCTGACCGACCAACAGCAAAAAGAGCTTTTGCAGGAGGCGCGTGACGTAGCGGTTAACGCGTTGGAAGGCTTGCGAAAAATTGCCGTAGAACTAAGGCCTCCGGTATTGGACGATTTGGGGGTCACAGCGGCTATGCAAAAATATATCCAGACTTTTAGTGGACAACAGGGGTTGAAGGTACATTTTTCTGTTCCGGAGAAACAGCTGGAGTTGGATCCGGAAGTCTCCCTGGCGCTTTACCGCATACTGCAGGAAAGTCTTACAAATATTGCCAAACATGCAAGGGCATCAAATGTCTATGTTTGTTTGTCCGCTGCCGGACAAACAGTAAGGCTGGTTGTCCGGGACGATGGCCTGGGAATTGACGGGGGACTTGAGTCTGCCGGCCAAAAGAACCGGTTAGGAATTTATGGCATGAAAGAACGGGCTGAACTTTTGGGCGGCAGCCTCGACATACATTCGGAAAACGGGTGCGGCACCGTTGTCATTGCTACATTGCCGAAAATTTTGTCTAACGTCCTTAAGTGAGCGGGGTTGATCATATGGTGAAAATAAAAATATCCTGGCCGATGACCATGCGGTTCTTCGGGCTGGTCTGAAACTACTGCTCAATAATGAGCCGGACTTTACTGTCGTGGGTGAGGCGGCCGACGGGCAGCAAGTGCTGCGTTTGCTGGAAAGAGAAACGGCAGACGTATTGATACTCGACTTGGCTATGCCTGTCATGGGTGGGCTGGAAGTCATCAGGGAGCTTAAGAGCCGGGGCTGCCAGATAAAAATCTTGGTGCTCACGATGCATGAAGATGAACAGTATTTAAAAGAGGCAATGCGGGCGGGGGCGTTAGGATATGTGGAAAAGAAAGCCGTCGATACGGAACTATTTCAGGCAATCCGGACGGTCGCTAAAGGACGGCGGTACTTAAACCCAGCCAAGACTCAGGAACTGCTGGGCAGTCTCTTGGCAGGCGCTGCCGCACACGCGGCCGATGATCCTTACACGCTGTTGAGCTTTCGGGAGCGGGAAGTGCTTAAATATATGGTTAGAGGCTATTCATTGAGCGAGATTGCGAAAATGTTATGTATCAGCGTTAAGACGGTGGATACGCACAAGACCAGGATTATGAATAAGCTAGGATATACGGAAAAAAGCCAGTTGGTGGAATATGCCTTAAAGCATGGGCTATTGACAACAAAATTAACCCCGTAGGAATTTTTCCTACGGGGTTTTCTCATTTTTTCTTACTGCAAAATCAGCATTTTACCGATATGAGAATTTTCTGTTAACGGCAATAATTGTAAATGAAGTGGAGAAATGGAGAAAGAGAGGGTGAAATTTTTATGTCGGAAAATTCTAAGGCTACATCAACATCAACGGCAGCACAAGCGAAAAAAGGTGGGTTGTTCAGTTTTTTTGAACCGGCTCCGCACATACCGCGCTTGCCGGACGCGGAAGTCGCCAAACTGTACCCCAAGTACCGTTTGCAGGTGTTCATGAGCATTTTTATTGGTTATGCAACTTATTATCTCACGCGGAGCAACTTTCCCATGGCGGCTCCGCACCTTATCAGAAATTTAGGTTTTACTACCGCCGATATCGGCAATGTTCGTGCTGCGCTTGGCCTAGCGTATGGCCTGAGCAAGTTTGTCATGGCAACCTGGTCCGACCGCAGCAATCCCCGCTATTTTATGGCCGCTGGCCTGTTTTTGTCCGGGGTCGTGAACCTGTTCTTCCCGCTGACAACCAGTGTTACAATCATGTTTATCCTCATGTTTCTCAATGGCTGGTTCCAGGGGATGGGCTGGCCTCCCAGCGGCCGTACCATGACGCACTGGTTTTCGGTGAGTGAGCGCGGCACCAAGATGGCCATCTGGAACTGCGCCCACAATATTGGCGGCGGCATCATCGCGCCTATCTGTATCTGGGCGTTGTTCTCCTTCGGCTGGCAGGGCATGTTCTACGTACCCGCTGTCATTGCCATCGCCATTAGTTTCTTTATTATTGCTACTTTGCGGGACACGCCGCAGTCAGTTGGCTTGCCGCCCATTGAAGAGTACAAAAATGACTATCCTGTTGCTGCTAAAGGCATTGACGCGGAAAAAGAATTGTCGGTCAAAGAGATTTTGTTTAAATATGTATTGAACAATAAATATGTGTGGACAATTGCTATTGCCAACGCTTTCGTATATTGCGTGCGTTACGGCGTGGTGGACTGGGCTCCAACATACCTTATGCACATGAAACAGCTATCGGTTAAGAACGCCGGCTGGGGTTATTTTATTTACGAGTATGCCGGAATACCAGGAACATTGCTGGCGGGCTGGCTGAGCGACAAATACTTCCGGGGGCGCCGTTCGCCGGTTAGCTTTATTTACATGATTGCAGTGTTGGCCGCCGTGTTTGTTTACTGGAAAAACCCAGCTGGCAACCCGCTGGTGGACATTATCGCCCTGGCGACTATCGGCTTTCTCATTTACGGACCGGTCATGTTGATCGGCGTTAGCGCCCTGGACATGGTACCGAAAAAAGCCGCCGGTACAGCTGCCGGGTTTACCGGATTATTCGGTTATCTCTTTGGGACGGTCGGCGCGAGCTCGGGCATTGGCTACGCCGTGAAAGCCTTCGGATGGGATGCCGGTTTCTACATTCTGATTGGCTCGTGCTTGCTGGCAATGTTGTTCCTGCTGTTTACCTGGAATTACAAGCCGACGTGCGAAGCTGACGATGCCGCCTGCAAGGCGTAGATAGCAAATTAAACTTAATATCTGGACTGGAGAGAACAAGAGATGGTCATCAAGTAGCGCCTGTAGCGGCAGGTGCCATTGCACCATCTCTTGCCTTTTTGCGATTTGGCTTAATGCGTTGGTCTATGTACAATGTTTGCCTGGAAAGACCAGCTATAAAAAAGTCAAGCCTACCATGTTAAGAAATCCAATATAAAATTGGGCTGTTTTTAAGTACGACAAATATGCCTGGGCAAAATGTTAAGCTTCATGTCGTACAAACAGTAAAGGTGGAGTAATGAGGGAAGTGAAGTTATGGCTGAACGAATGAAAGCAGATGTAGTAATCATCGGCGGCGGGATTGTCGGCGCGGCGATTGCGCGGGAGTTGGCAAGGTTTGAACTTGATACCGTATTGGTAGAACGCCATCCCGATGTCGCCATGGGAACTTCCAAAGCCAACAGTGGCATTTTACATGCCGGTTTTGACGCGCAACCGGGCACGCTTAAGGCGAAGCTCAATGTGCGTGGTAATGATTTATACCGTCGCCTGCAGGAGGAGCTGGACCTGGAAATCAAATGGACCGGCTCACTGGTGATAGCCCACGATGCCGAAGGAATGCAAACAATTCACGAACTGCTGGACCGCGGCCGTGCCAATGGCGTTCCCGGCCTGGCCATTTTAGACAGGGAGGCAGTACTGGCGCGCGAACCTAAGTTGACTAAAGACGTTGTGGGCGCGTTGTGGGCGCCGACGGCGGGAGTGATTTGCCCCTTTGGCGCGGCGATTGCGATGGCGGAAAATGCCGTTCAGAACGGCGTACACGTCATCACTGAGTGCCCGGTCTATAAAATCGAAGCCGAGGGCGGCCGAATAAAGGGAGTGCATACCGGCCGGGGGTTTATCAGTGCCAAGTTCGTCGTCAACGCCGCCGGTGTGCAAGCTGATGACCTGAGTAGGTCGGCGGGGGATGAAAGTTTTTCCATCAGGGCGCGCAAGGGTGAATATATTTTGTTCGATAAGACGGTAGGAAAATGGGTGAACAGTATTATTTTCCCGACGCCGAGCAAAGTATCAAAAGGCATACTGGTTGCCCCTACCGTGCACGGCAATTTGTTTATCGGGCCTAATGCCCGGGAGGTGGATGACCGCGCCGACCTGTCTACCACGTCGCAAGGACTTGCCGAAATTATCAACGGCGCCCGACAGTTGGTACCTGACTTGCCGCTGCATGCCGCAATCACCCAGTTTGCCGGTCTGCGGGCAGCAGCAGACGGCGGCGATTTTATTATTCGGCCGTCGGCGACGGTGCGCGGGCTTGTCCATGCCGCGGGCATACAGTCGCCGGGGCTGACGGCGGCGCCAGCCATTGCCGAAAAAGTAGTGGATATCCTGCGCGAGGAAGGGCTTAACTTAAGGCCGAAGGCCTCTTTCAACCCTATAAAACCGCGGCGGATCAGGTTTAATGAGCTGACAAGGGACCAACAACGGGAACTTGTAGCAAGAAATCCGCTATATGGGAGGGTTATCTGCCGCTGCGAGACGGTGACGGAAGGAGAGATTGTCGCTGCCATTCACGCCCCCTGTGGCGCCAGGACGGTTGACGGCGTAAAAAGGCGCACCCGGGCGGGAATGGGACGGTGCCAGGGCGGATTTTGCGGCCCGCGTGTTGTCGCTATCCTAGCACGAGAACTTGGTATCCCGGTGACTGCCGTACGCAAGGACACTGCCCGGTCCTACCTGTTTTACGACAAAATCCCCAGAAGCTGTGAGGTGGACTGTCATGACAAAACGGAGTGCTGAACTTTGTTACGATGTAGCGGTAATCGGCGGGGGGCCGGCCGGACTAGCCGCCGCATACAGCGCGCGACAAAACGGCGCCAGACAGGTACTCATTATCGAGCGGGATCGGGAGCTGGGCGGCATATTGCAGCAGTGCATTCACAACGGCTTTGGCCTCCACCGTTTTCGTGAGGAACTGACCGGCCCGGGGTATGCCAGCCGTTATGTGAAACTGGTGGCCAATGACCCGGGAATTGTCGTACTACTTGACACAATGGTGTTGGAAGTCGGTCGGGACAAAACTGTCTGGGCGGTCAATCCCCGCGAAGGGCTGCTGGCGATCAGGACCAAGGCGATTGTTTTCGCCATGGGCTGCCGGGAACGGACCCGGGGCGCTATCCGCATTCCTGGCGGTCGGCCGGCAGGGGTGTTCACGGCAGGGGCTGCCCAGCGGATGGTCAATATGGAAGGGTATTTGCCCGGGAAGAAGGTCGTTATTTTAGGCTCTGGCGACATTGGCCTCATCATGGCCCGACGCATGACGCTCGAGGGTGCAACGGTCCAAGCGGTCATCGAGATAATGCCGTATTCCAACGGCCTGACGCGCAACATTGTTCAGTGCCTGGAGGACTATAACATTCCCTTGTATTTGTCCCACACCATCACCGCTATTCACGGCGGCGAACGGGTTACTGGGGTCACCGTTGCCAAAGTAGACGAAAACCGGCTGCCGCTGGCGGGAACGGAATTTGAACTAGAGTGCGACTGTGTACTCCTGTCAGTCGGCCTTATACCGGAAAACGAGCTGTCGCGATCCGCCGGAGTGGAAATCGACAGCATCACTGGTGGCCCGGTAGTAGACCAGTTCCGCCAGACCTCGCTACCCGGTTTTTTTGCCGCAGGCAATGTAGTGCATGTTCATGACCTTGTAGATTTTGTATCAGAAGAGGGGGAAACAGCAGGAAAATATGCAGTGCTGTACGCACAAGGTCAAATGGGCGATTATGTTCGGAAGATCAGCGTCTTGACCGGCGACGGGATGCGGTCGGTTGTACCGCAGCGCCTTAGCCTCTGCTCCGGATCAGATGATCCTGTTCGCTTATTCATGCGCGTTGCCCGGCCCGAGCAGCGCGTCACTATCCAAATAGCAGCAGGCGATAAGGTAATTCAGGAGCGCCGGTTGCCTGTTGCCAAACCGAGCGAAATGGTTGTGGTGGATATTCCTGCCGAAAAGTTGCACAATGTTGATGGCGAAATCGTCGTGTCAGTGAGACGTCAGGGTGGTGAAAAGCAATGAGTGAGATAAAGCGGCGCATCAGCTGCATTGTTTGTCCGCTAAGCTGTGAGGGAGAAATCATACTCGAAGGAGAGCAGATTACCGCCGTAACCGGGTTCACCTGCCCACGCGGCCAACAGTACGCCCGGGAGGAAGTAACGGCGCCGAAACGGATGCTGACAACGACCGTCCGGGTGGTCGGTGGCCAGCTGCCGCTCTTACCGGTGGTCTCGAAAGGACCGCTGCCAAAGGACAAGATTGTTGCTTGCGCGCGGTTCTTGTCAACGGTAACGGTAACTGCGCCGGTCAGCGAAGGCAATATTATTTGCGAAAACATCCTCGGCCTTGGCGTTGATATTGTCGCTAGTAGGGATTTGTCAGTCGTTGATAAAAATTAACCTAAAATCGACCTTTGATCGATTTGAAAGTATTACGTGCAAACTGCATGTTTTACGCATCTTGTTGAATAAACGTGGCATCAAAGTAGCCGATCCGGATAAAGGGCCGCGGGTATGCGGCACTTCTGAGGATCCAAGAGCTACACAACTCACTAACCCGGAAGAGACAGAGGTAACTAAAAATTTAACCTTCTCGTGAACTATCGGATTCCTCACTACGACAGCAGCCATGTTTATCAACATGCTGGTACCGGATAATACGCTGCTTTTCGGCGTTTGCTGGAAAAAACAGTAAAATGCACTATGGACCGGGTAGATTAATCTTTTGGTTGTTCTATCGAGTAGAAGGGGGCGGCTAGCCCCCGTCCTCTCACACCACCGGACGTGCGGGTCCGCATCCGGCGGTTCGCCAAGCTTGGCGAAGCTTTTGGTAACGTTCGGTTAAACTCATCAGGCCCTGGGCTCGCCAGTAGGCATTGCCCAGGGCTCTATTCATTGGCCCGTGGGCCATTCGCCATGGTCCTTTGCGGGTATTGGCGAATTCATGCACTACCCATTCCGGTAGTCCCAAAGCCCTTAACTCACTGTATCTGGTCCTCACTCGCTTCCACTGCTTCCACAGGCACATGCGTAATCTTCTCCGTATCCAGCCGTCTATGTTCTTAAAGACGCTGGGAGTATCCGCCAAGGCGAAGTATCCTATCCATCCTCCCAAATAGGTGTTCAGGCGTTCTATCCGCTCCGCCATTGATTGTGGAGCACTACGAGCAGTCGCTTCCCGGATTTTCTGTTTCACCCGGTCGATTGTTTGTGACGCCAGGCGGATGAGGATTTTCCCACCTTTGGCTTTATACATGCTAAAGCCCAGAAATTTCAGTTTCCACGGTCGGTCTACCATGCTTTTCTCTTCGTTCAGTTTGAGTTTTAACCGCTCCTGCAAGTAGTTGCGGACACTAGTCAATATTCTTTCACCCGCGCGCCTAGTCTTTACGTAGATATTGCAGTCATCGGCATAACGCATGAACTTGTGGCCACGTTTCTCCAGTTCCTTATCCAGGTCATCCAGTAGGATGTTGGCCAGGAGTGGGCTTAATGGTCCGCTTTGCGGTGTTCCTTCTTCCCTGTCCATGACCACACCATTGACCATGATGCCTGCCTGGAGATAGCGGCGGATGAGTTTTAACACTCTTTTGTCTGTTACTTTTCGGGCCACTCGGGCCATGAGTATATCATGGTTTACCCTGTCGAAGAATTTCTCAAGGTCCATGTCCACAGCCCATTCATAGCCTTCTTCCACGTATTGGCGCGCCTTCCTTACCGCATCATGTGCTTTCTTGCCAGGACGGAACCCGTAGCTGGCTTCGGAAAAGTGCGGGTCAAAGATATGCGTCAGTACCTGCAGAAGGGCCTGCTGGATCAGGCGGTCCATCACGGTGGGTATCCCCAGCATCCGTGTACCTCCTCCGCACTTTCGGGATTTCGACCCGGCGCACGGGCATCGGTTTGTAGGTACCCGCGAGCAGTTCTTCCCGGATGCGCGGCCATTCGGCGCGTATTTGGTCCCGAAGCCGGTCGGTCGGGATGCCATCAACTCTGGGCGCGCCTCCGTTTCGCTCTACCCGTTTCAGCGCGGCCGTCATATTACTTGTGGCCACCACCTGTTCCATCAGGCTGTTACCCTGGTCCCCGCGAGGTGATGTTCCGCTTTGTGCCGAAGAAGGGCTCGGCCCTCCTGCAGTTCGCCATCGCTTCACCACTTCCTCCCGCAGGTAGGCCCCTTTCGGGGTATTCTGCTTTCTTCGTCCTTCTTGCGAACGCATCGGTTTCACCTCTACTTGATGTTCGGGCCTCCCCTGAAGTTCATGACCTTCGAGGTACTATGCCCTCTGCTGACTCCTGCCGGCTCAGCCGAGCCTCTCGACCCGGGTTGCCAGCTTTAGCTAGCTTGCCGACAGGCCTCCCCGGGTAAGAACGCTGATTTTCCCCGCACGCCTGCCCCATTTACTCTACCGTCCTTTGGCAGCCTGGGATTTAGCTGTGTTACGCCAGCTCATCCGAACGGTCTAGCCTCGTATGGGGTTCTTGTTCATCAGGCCGCGGTTTTGCCTCCGGCTTCCTTCAGACCCTACCTCACGGTTGGCGCCCTTGCCCTTGGCTAGCGGGCTGGTGCTGCCTCGCCCGCAGTAGACTTTTACCACCTAGCCAGAGCCCATGTCGGGCGCACGTATATTAGCACCAGTGATGCAACAAGCGCTATAACTTTAAGTAAGGTTTCGGTCATAGTCCAAGTTTGCTAATCCGTTCGCAGTACTTGAAACAACAACGCACTCGTCACTATTTTTTGTCGGTCTTGATGGTTAACAAAAACATCAGAAGGGCTAAAAGCAGCCCGTAAAGTAATATGACATATTCACGCTGAAAAGCTTTCTATATAAGACACTACAAGGACTTTCTTGGGCCCTTGTTTAAAAAATTATGTTAACTCATCCGAGGATGTATGTCTTCTTAAAAAACTACAATGTCTTGACACTATCCGTGCAACTAGGCCCTTTTGACGCCCGCCGAGGGATATGGTATTGTAATAAGGAATATGATAGTACTAACGCCTGTTGGTTCCGGTCTGGCAAGGACAGCCCCGACCGGTCAAGCAACAGGCTAGGCGTGTTTTCCGAGCAAAGAGGTGTGATAATGCAACCGCTATTTGACGCAATCCAGACCGACAAGGCCTTGCAGCAGGCCTTGGCCGCCTGCACCGCGGCCAACAAGGCGAGCCTGATCTACGGCTTGACGGGAACGCAGAAAAGCGTTCTCCTCGCAGCCGCCTACCATAAAAAACCGCGTGCCACGTTTATTATCACCGTCTCCGGCGAAAGTCTCAGCCAGCTTAAGAGCGATTTAGCCACGCTTTTGCCAGCGGCGCCGGTCTTAGAGCTGCCGGCCCTTGACTTTGTTACCTTTTCGGTAACGGCTAAAAGCCTGGAATTAACGGCCCAGCGGCTGGATATTTACAGCCGCCTGCTGGGCGGGGAGCCGGTCATTGTCCTGGCGACAGCCGAAGCCATTATGCAGAAGGCGCCGCCGAAAGAGGAACTGGTAAACAGCCGCGTCAGCCTTGCTGCCGGCGGCATAGTTCAGCTCGAAAAACTATTGGCAACCCTGGTGCGCTTTGGCTACGAACGGGTCGACCAGGTCGACAATGTTGGCCAGTTCAGCGCCCGGGGCGGCATTATCGATATTTTTCCGCTTAATCGCCCCTATCCGCTGCGACTAGAGCTTTTTGGCGATGAAATCGACTCACTTAGGGAATTCGACCCGGCTACCCAGCGGTCGATCGGCGCCTTGGACAAAGCAGACATCATGCCCATCATCGAGCCCGAACACAGCGGTAAACGGACGACGGTACTGTCGTATCTTCCGGCCGACGGCTGCGTCGTTTTTGATGAACCGGCCCGGGTGCGGGAAGCGATGGCCAAGCTGATCAAGGAAAACCCGGAAATAAAACGCCGCGTTTATACCTGGCCCGATATTGCCGCCGCGGCGCAAGCCTTCAATGTTGTTTATTTGTCGCTGCTCCTCCAGAAAACGCCGTACACCGAACCGGGCGAGATTCACAGCATCACCGCTAAGGGGATCGCCCCGTTTCACCGGCAGATGGAGATGCTTGTTGACGAGCTTAAAGCTTGGCTTGACCGCAAGCTGCAGCCCGTTATTTTCATGACCAACCGCGACAAGGCGGTGCATTTGCAGCATAATTTGACGCAGGAAGGTGTTAGCGCGGTCTTTAGCGAGCAGCTGACTACCCTTGTTCCCGGCACGGTCATGATTACCGTCGGCGTGCTGGCCGGCGGCTTTGAACTGCCCCATGCCAAACTGGCAGTGCTAACCGAAAAGGACATTTTCGGCCGCCAGAAAAAAGGCATACGCCCCCGCGCCGCTAAAGGACAGCAAATCACTTATTTCCGCGATCTCAAGGTCGGCGACTATGTTGTCCATGTCAATCACGGCATTGGCAAGTATGCCGGTGTCGAGACGCTTGAGGTCGGGGGCGTGCATCGCGATTATTTTCTTATCCGTTATGCCGGCGAAGACAAAATTTACGTGCCTACCGACCAGGTACATCTGCTGCAGAAATACATTGGCGCCGAAGGCGAAGTGCCGCGTCTTCATCGGATGGGCGGCACCGAGTGGCAGAAGGCGACGAGCCGGGCCAAAGCGGCCGTGGCCGATTTGGCCAAGGAACTTATTGCCCTGTATGCCGCCCGCCAGGTGACGCCGGGCTTTGCTTTCGAGCCCGATACGCCGTGGCAGAAGGAGTTTGAGGAAGCCTTTCCGTATGAGGAAACGCCTGACCAACTGCAGGCCATTAGCGAGATCAAACGCGACATGGAAGCGCCGCGCCCGATGGATCGCTTGCTCTGTGGCGATGTCGGTTTTGGCAAGACAGAGGTAGCCATTCGCGCCGCTTTCAAGGCCGTGATGAGTGGCAAACAGGTGGCCGTGCTGGTGCCCACCACCGTTTTGGCTCAGCAGCATTACCAGACGTTCAGCAGCCGTTTCGCCGGTTTCGGCCCGGTGGTCGACGTTATCAGCCGCTTCCGCAGCCCCAAAGAACAGAAAGCCACACTGGCCAAGGTGCGCGCCGGCCAGGTGGACGTTCTCATCGGTACCCATCGCCTGCTCAATCCCGATGTCCAGTTCAAAGACCTCGGCCTTTTAATCGTGGACGAGGAGCAGCGCTTCGGAGTTGCCCAAAAAGAAAAACTTAAGAAGTGGCGCACCAATATAGATGTATTGACTTTGAGCGCCACCCCCATCCCGCGCACGCTGCATATGTCGCTGGTCGGCGCCCGCGACATGAGCATTATCGAGACGCCGCCGGAGGAGCGCTACCCGGTCCAAACCTATGTTGTCGAATACCACGAAGAAGTCGTCCGCGACGCCATCCGCCGCGAACTTAGGCGGGGCGGGCAGGTGTATTTTGTCTATAACCGCGTTCAGACCATCGATAAGATGCACAGCCGGCTGAGTGAGATTTTGCCGGATGCGCGCATTGGCGTGGCGCACGGGCAAATGAGCGAGGACCGGCTTGAACGGGTGATGCTCGATTTTTATGAGGGAAACTACGATATTTTAGTCTGTACCAGCATTATCGAGAGCGGCCTCGATGTGCCCAATGCCAATACCATTATCGTTTATGACGCCGACAAATTTGGCCTGGCCCAACTCTACCAAATGCGCGGCCGGGTCGGGCGCACCCACCGCATGGCGTATGCCTATTTTACCTATCAGCGGGACAAGGTGCTGACCGAGGTGGCGGAAAAGCGCCTGCAGGCCATCAAGGAGTTCGCCGAACTGGGCGCCGGTTTCAAAATTGCCATGCGTGACCTGGAAATCCGCGGCGCCGGCAATATCCTGGGGCCCCAGCAGCACGGCCATATTCTGAGCGTTGGTTTTGAAATGTACTGCCGGTTGCTTGACGAAGCGGTGCAGGAACTTCGTACCGGTAAAGTTGTGCAGCCGCCGCCCGAGCCGGTATTGGAGTTCAATGTTGACGCCTACCTCAGCGGTGACTATATCAGTGATGCGATGCACAAAATCGAGGTATATCAGCGGATTGCCGCCATTCGTACGGAAGAACATATTAGTGAATTGGTCGATGAGCTGATCGACCGGTTTGGTGAGCCGCCACAGCCCGTACAAAATCTGTTTATGGTCGCCCGCATCAAAAACTACGCCCGGGTGCTGGGCATCCGCTCCATATTTCAGCGACGCGACCATGTGGAGATCCAGTTTACCGACCGCCCCAATATTGGCCTTGACGATATTATGGCGCTGAAAAGCACCTATCCTGGCCGTGTGTCCATTCAGCCCGGTCCCCCGCAGACACTGCGGCTGAAGACGGTGAATTTGACCGAACCGGTTCTTGACTGGCTGGTCAAGGTTTTACGCCCCCTTAGCGAGTCGGCCGAAAAAAAGACGGCATTAGCGCCGTCCGCTGCCGGCGGGGACAATGAATAAAACGCGGAAGCCGGATATATACTATCACTAGACAAATGTCAAAAACTGTAGAAAAGGGGGGATTACTGGTGAAAGCGACTGGCATCGTCAGAAGGATTGACGATCTGGGCAGAGTTGTCATTCCGAAGGAAATTAGAAGGACATTACGGATTCGTGAAGGTGATCCATTAGAAATATATGTCGACCGTGAAGGCGAAGTAATTCTCAAGAAATATTCACCAGTTGGCGAATTGGGCGATTTTGCCAAGGAATACTGTGACTCCCTCTATGAAGCAATTGGCCATATCATCATGATCGCCGACCGGGATAACGTAGTTGCGGTCGCTGGCGCGTCGAAGAAAGAATTTCTCGGTAAGCCGCTAGGGCCTGCTGTCGAAAAAGTCATGGAAGAACGCAAGACGACGGTCATAAATAATCCCGGTGAATACAAGCACTGCAAAGGTTGCGTCACGGATTGCGAAGACGACCATACCTGCAAATTCACAGCGCAAGTAATTTCGCCCATTATTGTCGAGGGGGACACCATTGGGGCAGTAATTATCTGCTCCAAGCAACCAGGCGTCCAAATGGGAGAAATGGAAGTTAAACTAGCCGAAACCGCTGCGGGCTTTCTCGCTAAGCAAATGTCTCAATAACGCCTTCTTGGTTGGTTTAAGTAGCGGACGCCGTTCGCTACTTTTCTATTGGCCGGCGTTCTTATGAATGGCAAGCGCTTTTGCCTGGAAAGTATTTCCCCTGAGGGGGGAATTTTGCTATAATATAAAATGCTTCAAACATGAAAGGTTATGCCATGGGTTAACATTCAGGAGAGGACTGACTGGTATTGAGCAAGGATACATTCCTAAAGGGCGCCTTGATTTTGACGGTTGCCGGCATTATCGTCAAGGTTATCGGGTCGGTGAACCGTATTTTATTATCACGGCTACTGGGCGGCGAAGGGATTGGTCTGTACCAAATGGCCTATCCCATTTATCTTTTAGCCCTCAGTATTTCGTCGGCCGGCATTCCGGTAGCAATTTCCATTTTAATTGCCGAGAAGATTGCCCTTGGCGACTATCGCGGCGCTAACCGTGTTTTCCGCATTTCGCTGGCGGTACTGGCAGCAACCGGTATTATTTTTACGTTTTTACTTTACTACGGCGCAAATTGGCTGGTCGAATACCAGTTTGTGCGCGATCCGCGGGCCTACTACGCCATTGCCGCTTTGGCGCCGGCCATCTTTTTTGTCACCATCCTCTCCAGTTATCGCGGCTATTTTCAGGGATTGCAGCTCATGACGCCCACGGCCGTTTCCCAGATTGTGGAACAGCTGCTGCGCGTCGTCACCATGATCGTCCTGGCTTATCTACTAATGCCATATGGCCTGGAGTACGCGGCCGCCGGCGCGAGTTTCGGTGCCGGTCCGGGTGCGGCCGCCGGTCTGCTCGTTCTTATCTATTATTACTGGCGCCAGCGGAGGGAATTTCAGCGCAAAATCGCTGCCCAGCCTGATATGCGGCAGGAATCGGGTTTCAGAATCATCACCCGTATTGTCCGTCTGGCCTTTCCGGTATCGCTGGCTAACATTATGCTGCCGGTTGTTTCCAATATTGACCTCTTGATTGTGCCGGCCCGTCTGGAAGTCGCAGGGTTTACGGTCGAGCAGGCGACGGAACTTTTCGGTTATCTGACCGGGATGGCGGTGGCCCTGATCAACCTGCCCACCATCCTTACCGCATCGCTGGCGGCCAGCTTAGTGCCGGCCGTGTCCGAAGCTTATACGCTGGGCAACCGCGCGCGCATTTACCAGCGTACGGCAACGGCCATGCGCATCTCCAATCTTATTACCATTCCGGCTTTTGTTGGGATGTGGCTGCTGGCTACGCCCATTTCGCAGATGCTGTACGGCACGCCTAACGCCGGAGTGCCGATTGCCATCCTATCGGTAGGTATCGTCTTGCTCGGCATTCACCAGGTGACGACCGGGGTGCTGCAGGGCCTTGGGCATACGGCCATTCCCCTTGTTAACATGGTTATTTCGGCGGTGGTAAAGGTCATTATGAGCTGGACGTTAACCGCCATGCCGTCCCTGGGGATTAAAGGGGCCGCCTGGGCGTCGGTAGCTGACTTCGGTGTTGCCGCCCTGCTCAATATGTATTTTGTTTATCGCTATGTGGGTTTCAGCATTGATTGGAAAGACACGTTTAAAACAATGGCAGCGACAGCCGTCATGGGCGGTATTGTGCTGCTTGTTTATGACGCCATTATGACTAAGACCTTTAGCAACACGCTGGCTACGTTGGCGGCCATTGCTGCGGGCGGCGCCGTATACGGTATTGTTCTCTTACTGGTAGGCGGCGTTAGCGAACGGGACGTCCAGCGCATTCCGCGGGTAGGGCCGGATTTAGCCCGCCTGCTACACACATTCCGATTGTTGAGGCGATAATATGGGCAAAATTACGATTGTTGGGCTGGGGCCGGGGGCCTTAAGCCTGCTTACCGTCGAAGCCTGGGATACGCTTCGCGCGGCTCAAACGCTCTTGCTGAGGACGGCGCGTCACCCTTGCGTGGACGATTTGGCGCGGCGCGGGCTTTTGTTCACAAGTTACGACGCTGTTTACGACGAAAAAACTTCTTTCGAAGAAGTTTACCGCACGATTGCCGCTGATGTAGTTTCCCGCGCCGCCGGCGGCGAAGAAGTGGTTTTTGCCGTGCCGGGCAGTCCCCTGGTGGCCGAGCGCGCGGTGGCTCTTATCCGGGAGCAGGCCAAGGCGCAGGGCATTCCGGTCGCCATTGTGCCGGGCATGAGTTTTCTGGAAGTGTTGTATACCCGGTTGGGTATCGACCCCATCCACGGCCTGACGGTTGTGGACGCGGCCGAGCTGGACAAGCTGCCGCCCGATCTTCCGACCGGCCTGGTCGTGACCCAGGTCTACAACCGGCAGGTAGCGTCGGAGACCAAGCTGACACTAATGGACTATTTTGGCGATGATTATCCCGTTACGGTGGTGCAGAGTCTCAGCCTGCCTGATGAACAAGTCCGGACTATTCCCCTGTATGAACTGGACCGTCTGTCGGTGATCGACCACCTTACCAGTGTGTATGTGCCGCCAAGACCGGCCAAAGCCACGCGCTTCAATCTCGACCCTATCGTCGAGGTGATGGCGACTTTGCGTTCCCCAGGCGGCTGTGTGTGGGATATTGAGCAAACCCATGCCAGCTTGCGGCGCTATCTTGTCGAAGAAGTATATGAAGTGCTGGAGGCCATTGACCTGGCCGATGCGGACAAACTATGCGAGGAGCTTGGCGACCTGCTCCTGCAAATTGTCTTTCACGCCCGCATCGCCGAGGAGAGCGGTGCCTTTTCCATGCAGGACGTAATTGACGGCGTAACGGAAAAGATGATCCGCCGCCACCCCCATGTTTTTGGCGATATCACGGTCCGCGACGCCGCCGAGGTCGTGCTTAATTGGGAGAAAATTAAAAAGCAGGAAAAGGGCGGGGCACCAGCCTCTGTCCTTGCCGGTATCCCGAACGGCCTGCCCAGTCTGATGCAAGCTTATAAACTGCAGGCTAAGGCGGCGAAAGTTGGTTTTGACTGGGACGACATCGGCCCGGTATGGGCGAAGATTGACGAAGAGCTGGCCGAACTCCGCGCCGCGGTGCAAAGCGGCAAGCAAAGTTGCTGCGAAGACGAACTGGGCGACGTACTGTTTGCCGTTGTTAATTTGGCGCGCTTTTTAGACATCGATCCCGAAACCGCTCTCAATCATACCAACAACAAATTTCGGCGGCGGTTCGCTCATATCGAAGAAACGGTTGCCGCGCAGGGCCTCAGGTGGCAGGATCTAACCCTGGCCGAGCTCGACCGTCTGTGGGAGGAGGCTAAGGCCAAAGAAACAGGAAAAAATAAGTAATGTTTGGTAATTTGTAGAAGGAATAAAAACCAGAATAGCGAATAATGCTATTCGTAACAATTATGGACAACTATATTGAGGAGGAAGGATTGTGAATAAAACCGAATTGATCGCCAGTGTTGCGGAAAAAGCCGGCATGACGAAGAAGGACGCGGAAAAGGCGCTTAATGCCGTTTTTGCCAGCATCGAAGAAGCGCTGGCTCAGAACGACAAAGTGCAAATTATTGGGTTCGGCACCTTTGAGGTAAGAACGCGCGAAGCCAGAAAAGGACGCAATCCGCAGACCGGCAAGGAAATCGATATTCCGGCCTCGAAGAGCCCTGTCTTCAAAGCTGGCAAAGGTTTGAAAGACGCTGTCAACAAGTAAGGCGATACATAGATGTGTAAAAACCAGGTGCAGGCCTGGTTTTTTCTCTTCTCCTCATTTCTGACATAAGGGGAGGCTATTTGTTCGGTGACTGGGAAAATACTAATTGTGGAAGATGAAGCCAATATCCGGGAGCTGGTGCGCTTTAATCTGGCGAAGGAAGGCTACGTTGTTCTTGAGGCTGAGGACGGTAATGCGGCGCTGGCTTTGGCGCGGCGCGAGCGGCCTGACCTTATTGTTCTCGACCTGATGCTGCCGGGCATGGACGGGCTGGACGTTTGCCGCATTCTTAAAGGCAGCAGCGAAACAGCCGGTATGGCGATCATTATGCTGACCGCCAAAGCGGAGGAAGTGGATAAAATCATCGGTCTGGAGCTAGGGGCCGATGATTACATGGTTAAACCTTTTAGCCCGCGGGAGCTTTTGGCCCGCATTAAGGCAGTGCTGCGCCGTAGCAAGAGAGATGCTCCTCTGGCCGGTGAACTGGTAGTTGGCAACTTAAAACTTAATTTTAGCCGCTATGAGGCCCATATCGGTAAAGTAAAACTCGAACTTACGCCCAAAGAGTTTGAACTTCTGAAGCTGTTCGTCACCGATATGGGTAAGGTATTTACGCGTGAACAACTCTTGGACAAGGTCTGGGGGTACGAATACTACGGCGATACCCGAACCGTAGACGTTCATATCCGCCATCTGCGGGCCAAATTAAGTATTGACCCTGTCCTGGCCGAGGCCATCGAGACAGTGCGCGGCGTCGGCTACCGGTTTCGGGAAATTTAACAATTTATTAACATGGATTTAACAATGGTAGAACGCATTCATGCTATAGTGCTGGGAGAGAACCTTAGGAGGAGCCCTATATGGAATATAAAATCCAAATTAACAAACTGAAGCTTTATTATGGGGATACTCTGGCACTGAAAAAGATTTCCCTAAATGTGGTAAAAAACAGCGTTTTGGCCCTTATCGGCCCGTCCGGCTGCGGCAAATCCACCTGTCTGCGCACCATTAACCGGATGAATGACCTCATTGACAATGTCCGCATTGAGGGCGAGGTACTGCTGGACGGCATGAATATTTACCATCCCGGCACCGACGTAGTCATGCTGCGCAAGCGGGTAGGCATGGTGTTTCAGCGGCCTAACCCCTTTCCCATGTCCATTTATGACAATATCGCCTACGGCCCCCGTATTCATGGCCTAAAAAATAAGGCGCGCCTGGATGAGATTGTGGAAAAAAGCCTGACCGGCGCCGCCTTGTGGGATGAGGTAAAAGACCGCCTGCACAGCTCGGCAATGGGCCTGTCGGGCGGGCAGCAACAGCGGCTGTGTATCGCGCGCCTCTTGGCGGTTGAACCGGAGGTGCTGCTCATGGACGAACCATGTTCGGCGCTCGACCCTATTTCGACGATGAAAATCGAGGAACTAATCACGGCGCTTAAGACTAATTACACGATTGTCTTGGTGACCCACAATATGCAGCAGGCTGCCCGCGTTTCCGATTACACCGCCTTTTTCCTAAACGGCGAGCTCATTGAACATGACGAAACCGGCGCCATTTTTACCCGCCCCCAGGATAAACGCACCGAAGATTATATCACCGGCCGCTTCGGTTAACAGGAGGGAAAGACGTGGTAACACGACAAAGTTATGATCAGGAATTGGAGGCGCTTAGGCAGGAACTGCTGCGCATGGGCAATGCCGTGGCTATGGCCATTGAGGATGCCGTCCAGTCGCTGGCAAAGCAGGATGTTAACCTTGCCCGCAAGGTAATTGAGGGCGACGACATCATTGACAAGATGGAAGTGGACATTGAGGACAAGTGTATGGTCCTCATTGCCCGTCAGCAACCGCTGGCCCGGGACCTGCGCATCATCAGCACAGGCCTGAAAATTACGACCGATCTGGAGCGTATCGGCGATCACGCCTATGACATTGCCAATGTCACCCTACGGCTGGCCCACCAGCCTCTCATCAAGCCGTTAGTCGACATCCCCCGCATGGCCGGCATGGCTCAGAAGATGCTCCACAATGCCCTTGAAGCATATTTTAAGTTGGATATCACGCTGGCCGAGCAGGTCTGCCTGGCTGATGACGAGGTCGACAACCTTTACCAGCAGATTTTCCGGGAACTTTTGACCTATATGATGGAAGATCCCCGGACGATCAGTCAGGCAACGCAACTTATTTTTGTCGGCCGCTACCTTGAGCGTATCGCTGACCATGCTACCAACATCGCCGAATGGGTCATCTATCTGGTGACTGGGCAGCGGTTAAGGAAGAAGTGAAAAAAATTCCCCCGCGGTGACCATCGAAAAAGTCTAACATTATATTTGCTTCTGTGACAGGAGACCGCTGATTGGCCAACAAGACAAAAAGTTTCTCCGGGGTTTAAAAAGGCCCCGTGATTTTGGCAATAATCCTTGGCAGAAGTGCCCAAGTATGCTATGATCATAATAGCTATTGTACGGTATAGCTCTGCCCAGTGGCCTTTGTGATCATCTTGATTGGGCTTTTTCTTTTTTCCCCGCTTTATCTGTGGGTTTATATACGTACATGACCACTGGTTTCTTGGGGTTATGACATAAGTTATCAAAAATAATCTGCCATTTAATATTGGTGGTAAGCACATGCTTGAGCATGACAAGAGACCGCACAGCCACCTTGAGAAATTCAAGGAGCAATGGCGGGTAATGAGCTTCTACGAACGCTTCGAGCAGGTCATCGCGCTCATTCTCAGTGCCGTGATCGCCTGCATCATTGTTATTTCGCTGATCCAACTGATTCGCGTCGTCTTTGTCTTGCTGGTCTTGGAGACATTCAATCCCCTCGATCATGGGGTGTTTCAAACGGTGTTCGGGATGATCATGACCTTGCTCATCGCGATGGAGTTCAAACACTCGATCATCAAGGTGACGCTGCGCCAGGACAGTATCATCCAGGTGAAGACCGTGGTACTCATCGCCATGATTGCCTTATCGCGCAAGTTTGTAATTCTCGAACCCGACACGAGCCCCGCCAAAATCGCGGCGCTTTCCGGCGCGATCCTGGCGCTGGGTGTGGTATACTGGCTGCTGCGCGAGCGGGATGACCGGCTTACGGCACTCAAAAAAAACTCATAGGAGACAAACCTCCAGTTGTTTCAACCTATTCCGTGGTATTCTGGCAAAAACAACGGCCTTAGAAGTTAGGAAACTACAGCGCGACAAATCATACTGGGCTAGTAAAAAGACGTTTTAATTAGAGAAGCGCCTTCCACATCAGCCTAAACTGGAAGGCGAGCGTTGACGTGTACATTAAGGTTTCTGGTATCCACAAAAAACGCACTTTTGCAGGGGGATTCCCTGCAAAAGTGCGTTTTTTGGTGCGCCCGGCATGGGCGGTATATAGGGTGAAAGTCCCGACCAGTGAAGGTAGCAGTAGCTGTAGCTTAAGTCAAGGGGTGTTGGTTGCGAGACCAAATCTGAAGGAAGGCAGCGTAATTGGGTTATTGCGTTTTGGCCAATGGCAGGGTGAAGGTGAAGGTGGTGCCGGCGTCCGGCTCGCTCACCACGTCAATTTTGCCGCCCAGTGTTTCGATGATGTGTTTGACAATGGCCAGGCCGAGACCGGTGCCGCCGGCGCGGCGGGAACGGGCGCGGTCGACACGGTAGAAGCGGTCAAAAATAAAGGGCAGGTCTTTCGCAGGGATGCCTATCCCTGAGTCCTGAACCATGACGACGGCTTTGTCGCTGGCCTGCCACCATTTGACCAGTATCTTTCCGCCTTCCGGCGTATACTTGATGCTGTTATCAAGCAGGTTAACGAGCACCTGCCTCAGCCAATCGGGGTTGGCCATAACCGCTAGCGGTCGGGCCGGAGCATCGAGGAGCACGGACAGTCGTTTGGCCCGCCATTGGGCCGACAACTCTTCGACAACGGCGGCCGCCACTTTATATATATCGGTAGGCTCAAGGCGGGCTTGCTGACCGGTTTCCCGGGCGTCCAAACTGGCAAGCTGCAAAAGGTCGTCTACCAGCCGGTTCATTCGTTCGGCTTCGTCATGAATGATGGTAACGAATTTAGTAGCCAGCGCCGGTTCCCGGATGGCGCCGTCGAGCAAGGTCGCAGCAAAACCTTTGATGGCTGTGAGCGGCGTCTTAAGTTCGTGGGATGCGTTGGCGACAAATTCGGCCTGCCGCTCCTGAATCTCCTGCAGGACGGTGATGTCGTGAAAGACGGTAAGGACACCGTCGCCACCATCATTGCCAAGGGGAGCAAGAAAAACCTGAAAGACGCGTTTTGCGCCGTGAAGGTTGGTGCGGAGCATAATCAGGCGGTTTTCGCCGGTAGCCACCGTTTCCCGGACGGCTTTATCAAGCAAACTGTTGCCGATAACCTGGATGTTGTGCTGGCCCAGCATGGCGCCGGTGATGCCGAACAGCGAAGCAGCCCGCAGGTTGGCGTCAGTCACCCGTCCATAGCGGTCAAGCAGGAGAACGGCATTATCCATATGCTGGAGGATGAGTTCGAGCTTATGTTTTTGCGCCACGATTTCCTTTAGCTTGTCATCGAGCCGCGCCGCCAGGTTGTTTAGCGTATGGCCTAAAATTTCGATTTCGTCGCCGGTTTTGATGTGAACGCGTTTATCGAGTTGCCCTTCACTAATAAGGCGGGCTACGTCCGTGATTTCTTCCAGCGGCGCCGTGTACTTACGGGCCAGGCGGATGCTGAAGGCGATGGCGAGCAGGGTAGTGACGACAAAGGCGGCGAGCAGCGCCGACCGAATCCGGTTATAAGCCTCTTCCACATGGGCCAGAGTGGTGGAGAGACGGACAACGCCAATGATTTCGTTGCCGCTTCGCATAGGAATAGCTACATAAAGCAGGTTTTCGTCCAAGGTAGTGCTGTGGCGGATAGCCGTGCCGCGGCCGTCGGCCAGCGCAGCGGCGATTTCAGGCCGCTCGCGGTGGTTTTCCATCAGGGCCGGGTTTTCTCGCGAGTCGGCCAGTACGACGCCGTTTGGGGCGATAATGGTTAGGCGCAGATCGACCTCGGCGCCGAGCTCTTTGGCGATGGCGTCAAGGCCGGCTTTCTCTGGCGGACCGCTCAAATGGATCCGTAACAGCTGTTCGGTGATTTGAGCCTGGGTAAACAGATTGCTGGTCAGGCGCTCAAGGTTATACCTGTGAACAAACCAGAGAATATAGCTGCCAAGGGCAGCCAAAGTAAGAATAATCAGCAACAAAAAAGAAAAAATGAGCCGGTTGCGTAAACTAAAGCGAAACATGGCTTATACTCCTGTTTTTAACAATAATACTACGGCATTTTGGATTTGTGTGCAATTATGACTATATTATATTATAGGTGGCCAGCTTACGGTCTCTCTGCCCGGCAATTTAACATAGCGTTAACATTGGTTTAACACAACGATTGCAGAACGGTTTTATAATGAAAGCGCGAAGATAAACTAATAAAACATGGTACAGGAGGTCTTGTTCATGAATTTATTCCGTAAACCGAAAATGCTCGCAGCGGCGCTGGTGCTTATGCTGGGCTTGTCGCTGGCGGCAGGCTGCGGTCAGAAAAGTGAGCCCAAGGCGAGTGAGCTGCAGGGCACGGTTACTGCTTCCGGTTCAACGGCCCTCTTGCCGCTTTTAAAGCCGGCGCAGGAAGAATTCCAAAAGAAACACCCCAAAGTTACCGTTAACATCGCCGGCGGCGGTTCGTTTACGGGGATGAACCAAGTTGCGGCAGGGTCAGTCAACATCGGCAACTCTGACGTCGAGCTTCCCCCTGAACTAAAAGACAAAGGCTTGGTCGACCACAAAGTGGCTGTTGCGCCCTTCGTGTTTATCGCTAATCCTGACGTAACTGTCGACAACCTGACTCAGCAGCAATATATCGACATCTTCACCGGCAAAATCACCAACTGGAAAGAAGTTGGCGGTAAAGACCAGAAAATCACCATTATTCACCGCGCTAAATCTTCCGGTTCCCGTGCGACCATTGCCCAAGTTGTCCTGAAAGGCGCCGCTTTCACTGACAATGCTGTTATCCAAGACTCGAACGGCGCTGTCCGGGCCGCCGTCGCCAGCACTCCCGGCGCAATCGGTTATGTAGATGCACCTTATGCAGACAATACCGTAAAAGTGCTGGCTTACAACGGGGTAAAATATACGCCGGAAAACGTAATCAACGGCACCTATCCGGTTTTCGCCTATGAGCACATGTATACCAAAGGTGAGCCGACCGGCGCGGTGAAAGCGTTCATTGACTACGTCATGAGCAAAGAATTTCAGGAAACTTACGTCGAGAAAAATGGCTTCCTGCCGATTACCAAGATGAAGAAACAATAGGGTAACCAAAGCCGCGCCGCCGGCGCGGCTTTTGCTTTCCTGTAAAACATGCAATTTTAACGAAAAGTTAACATTCTATTAACAAAGGCCGGAGCGGCGGTGTTTATAATAGCTATGAGGAAATTATGTTTAGAGCGGAGCGTGAATAAATGGCGACTTTGGTCAATGCCAAAGAACATAGCCTAAAACTGGCCTACGACCGTTATGTACGCTACTTGTTTGTTGCCAGCGCCTTTTTAATGACCGTTATCATCCTGTCTATTATTATTTTTGTTGGACAGCAGGGGCTGCTCACCTTTAAAGACGTGCGGCCCGAAGAATTTTTCCTGTCGACCAAGTGGGATCCGACGGAAGGCCATTACGGCGCGTTCAGTTTTATCGCCGGTTCGGTGTATGTAACGCTGCTCGCGGTGCTCTTTGGCACGCCACTCGGCCTCGCCGGCGCTATCTTCATGGCCAAAATCGCGCCACCGTGGCTCCGCCAAATCATGCGCCCGGCCACCGACCTCTATGTGGCCATTCCGTCGGTTGTTTATGGCTTTGTGGGTCTTACCGTGCTGGTGCCGTTTATTCGCGTACAGTTTGGCGTTAACACCGGCTTTGGCTTGCTGGCTGCCGCCGTTATTCTGGCCATTATGATTTTACCGACGATTATCAGCATCTCGGAAGACGCCATCCGCGCCGTGCCGCGGGCACTGGAGGAAGGATCGCTCGCACTGGGGGCTACTCGCTGGCAGACGATTACCGGCGTTATCCTGCCGGCGGCGCTGCCCGGCATATTAACTTCGGTTATTTTGGCCATGGCCAGGGCTGTAGGCGAGACGATGGCCGTGCAGATGGTGATTGGCAATACGCCGCAGCTGGCCAAGTCGTTATTTATGCCGACTTCTACCCTGACCAGCGAAATTGTGGTTGAGATGGGCAACACCCCCTTTGGCTCGGCCTGGGGTAATTCACTCTTCCTCATGGCTCTGGTGCTGCTGCTATTATCATTATTTATGATCTTGGTTATTCGCTGGGTGGCGGCAAGAAGGGCAGTATAATGGAACGCTCTATTGACGATACCCATTATTCTATCTGGCATATGCCGCTAAAGGGGATGATTGTCGTGTGGCGACGCCTAACAAACCCCCGTGTTATGGATAGATTGGCCAATGCGGTTATGTGGTTGGCGGGGATGGTTATTTTAGGAATTTTGGCTACCTTTCTTGCCTATATCTTATATAAAGGCGTACCGGTGCTGTCGTGGAACTTTATCACCGGTATGCCCAGCGATATCCGCGCCGGTGGCGGGGTGGGGCCGCAGTTTTTTAACTCGTTCTATATTCTCTTTTTGTCTATGCTATTTTCTATTCCGATAGCCATAGGCGCCGGCGTCTATTTGGCCGAATATGCGCCCGCCAGCCGTCTTACTGATCTCATTCGTCTCAGCACGGAAAGCCTCGCCACCGTGCCGTCCATTGTCCTTGGTTTGTTCGGGATGATAATTTTTGTTAATATGCTAGGGCTGGGATTCAGCATCATCGGCGGCGCGCTGACCTTGTCCCTCCTCAACCTGCCGGTACTGGTGCGGGTAACGGAAGAAGCGATCCGTGCTGTGCCGGCGTCCTACCGGGAGGCCAGCCTGGCCCTAGGGGCCACCAAATGGCAGACGATCTGGAAGGTAGTACTGCCTAATGCCTTGCCGGGCATTATTACCGGTATTACGTTGACCGCCGGCCGGGCGTTAGGAGAAACGGCGATTCTCATCTTTACCGCCGGGACTACCGTGTCGCGCCATCTGCCTGATTTTGACCCGCTGGCTGCCGGGGAGACGTTGGCCGTGCACATGTGGTATGTCATGGCTGTCGGTTTAGTACCAGACCGGGTCGAGATTGCCAACGGCATCGGCGCCCTGCTGATTATCGCCATCTTAGCCTTTAATCTTATGTTTACTATTCCGGGACAAATGCTGCAGCGAAAACTAAACGGGAAATAGGAAGAATAATTGGCAGGCAGCCGCCGCTCAGGATATTGCCAACACCATTGTGGTCATGGAAAAACTGTCAGCAGAGCTGGCAATAATTGTCGGCCAGTTTAAGGCGTAAAAGGACATAATTAAAAACGAGGATATAAAACCCCCCATTGCCAGTAGCTGGCAATGGGGGGTTTTAACCAAAATCATAATGCGTCGCTATATATATTGCGTACGACTTCGGGAGTCGCCGGCACAGGTGCTAGATCTAACAGGGTTTTAAGGCTGGGTGTTTCAAAGGCGAGCTTAACTAATTTATCAATGTCGCCAGCCGTAAACCCTTCATCCGCCAAGCGAGCGCTTATTCCCATTGATTTAAGCCAGTTTTTCAAGGCAGTGTATACTTTGGGGCTCTCGTTTTCTGCACCTGTGAGGCCAGGAATGATAGGCGCCAAAATATCTGCCAGGATGGCACCTTTGGCAGGATAAATTTGTTTGACTACGGCAGGCAAGAGTATGCCAAGGCCTTTGCCATGGGCTAGCTCGGGACGGACGCCGCTTAAGGGGTGTTCAAGAGCGTGCGTAAAATGCAGTAGACCGTTGTCAAAGGATATGCCAGCGATTAGGGAAGCATAGAGGAGGAAGTAGCGCGCCTGTAAATCCTGCGGGTCTTGTTTTGCCCGGGGGAGGTATTCGGCGACTAATTTAATCGTTTCACGAGCCAAACTAATGGCAAATGGATTATTTACCGTGGTTGTGGCTGCTTCAACAACATGGTTAACGGCATCGATTGTTACATAAATTGTTTGATCGACAGGAAGCATTGTCATTAATGCGGGGTCATCGATCGCATATAGCGGGTAAATACAGTCATAGGCAATGGCAGGCTTATATTCTTTTTCCGGGATGCTGACCACGGCGAAGCGGTCGACTTCAGTACCGGTGCCATGCGTGAGATTTATAGCAACAATCGGCGCTGCTTTGACTGGTGTAAACTTAAATTCATAAATGTCGCGGGCCGTTTTGTCAGTATACTCTAAAAGGATGGCTACGCTTTTCGCAGCGTCGATCGGGCTGCCGCCACCGATGGCGATTACCGCTTGGGCGCCAAAAGCGCGAGCAAGATGTGCAGCTTCATCTACTTGATCAACAGTTGGATTAGGCGTTACTTTGCTATAGAGTGTATAGGCGATGTTGGCAGCGTCTAAGGCATGCTTTACTTTGTCCCATGCACCTGTTTTAATATGTGAAGATTTACCTGTTACAACAACGGCTTTGTTTATGCCCTTTTTGCTCAATTCTTGGGCGATATCGGTTATTTTACCGATTGCGCCTACGCCTAAATAAACCGTTGTTTTAGCACGTATTTCGCTGATAAGGTTAATATCGACGCTTTTTTCCCACATAGTAGCACCTCTTTTTTAATAAATAATATGCTTATTTTGAGCATATTACATTTATGATAGTTTGCCAAACTTGGATTTGTGAAAAAAATAACTATTTTCGACTGCTAAAAGTTATTATAACTGTTTTTGTGTTTAAAATACAAAAACAGTTCCAGTTTTCACAAAATATTATACTTTTGAATTGCAATAGCAAATGTAACTTCTGGAAATTTACAGAGTATCGTAGGAAGCATAGGGGGAGTGTGGGTGAGCGGGTTTTACGTTCTGTCAGGAATAACAAATCTTTGACGATAAAAATATAGCAAACCACATGTTTTATTTGTCTTCTGCCATACTAAGAGGTGAGGAGGTGCATCATATGTCGAAAACGTGGAAGCAATGGTTTTGGTTGCCAACATTTTTGCTGGCGGTTGTGTTAGTGCTAGGCGGCTGCAATCTGTTTAAACCGCCCCAGCCAAAACCGCAGCCCGCGCCGCCGGGGCCGCCGCCGCAAAAGCAGGCCGTGCAAGGGGCCGAGCCGGACATTCTGGTGTATATGCATGAGACCGGTGAAAAGAAGACCATGAAAATGGAAGACTACATCGCCGGGGTAGTAGCCGGCGAAATGAAAAATGACTGGCCGGTCGAGGCGCTGGCCGCCCAAGCCATTATCGCCCGTACTTTTACCGTGGAGGCCATTGAGACAAAAGGCGGTGTTCCCGCGCGGGGCACACAGGCGTCAACCGACATCAAGGAGTTTCAGGCCTATAACGCCGCCGCCGTCAATGACCGGGTGAAACAGGCCGTACAGATGACTCGCGGCATGATTATTACCTACCAGGGTAAACCCGCCAAGACATGGTTTCATGCCAGCGCTGGCGGCGTGACGGCCACTGCCAAAGAGGGGCTCGACTACAAGGAACCAGAACCGCCCTACATCCAGAGCGTCCAGTCCCCCGACGACCTCGCGCCGCCCGAGGTACAAAACTGGACGGCAACGTTTTCTAAACAAGATGTAATGGCTGCTCTGGCAAAGGCGGGCCAGCGCGTCGACCGCATCGACAGTTTCGAAATCGGGCAAAAAGGGCCTTCCGGACGGACGACTGTCTTTGTCGTCAACAAGAATGTGCAGGTATCAGGGCCGGCGCTGCGCGTAGCCCTAGACAGCACGAAACTTAAGTCACTACTGTTAGACAAAGTGGAAGTAAGCGGCGACAGTATAACCTTTATCGGCAAGGGCTACGGCCACGGGGTAGGCATGTCGCAGTGGGGCGCCCATAAATTGGCCCAAGACGGCAAGAAGCCGGAAGAGATTATCGGCCACTACTACCGGGGTATAACAATCGAAAAACGCTGGCAATAACGTAAAGCCGGGGCAAGACCCCGGCTTTGCTGCTTATATCACGGTTTTAAAAGACGTGTCCTGGTATAAGCTTCCCATAAAATGCGGAAAATACCAAGTGGAAAAAGGGGGGGTATGGTGCAGGACAAACAATGCCAGCCAGTCAAAAAGCTATCTGCTCGTTTGCCTGATGCTTCCCTGGCCGAGGCCGGCAGAGAACTGGCCCGGTTGCGCAGGCTCACTGCCGAAAGCGCCGAAATCGGCGAAGAACTAAGCCAAATCGTTGCCGATCTTCGTCAGGTTGCTGCTCCTCCGGGCCAACCCTTTATTTTTACGCCGGTGCTGGCTAAAAATGAACAATTATTACGCGTTGTGTTCCGCGACTGCGACGATATTAAATACCGTTCCTTTAATGCTGGTCAGCGCCAGGCGCTGCTGGTCTTTCTCGACGGTTTAACCGACCTTACCCTGCTGGAAAAAAACGTCCTGGAAACGCTGATGTCCCCCGGGCAGGGGGGGCAGGTCCACGCTGATCCCAGCGCGTTGGTTAATCAATTGTTGACCTCCGCGTCTTTAACTGTGATTTCCCAGGCCAGCGAGGCCATTGAGGCCGTTATGACCGGCAACGCACTGCTGCTGGTCGACGGCATAGCAGAGGCGTTCACAATTGGCACGGTCAAGCATGTGAAGCGTTCGGTTGAAGAAGCTAAAAGCGAAGGGGTAGTGCGGGGGCCCCAGGATGCGTTTAATGAAACGCTTAGTGACAATATTGTGCTCATCCGCCGCCGCACTCGCGATCCCAACGTCAAAGTCCGCGTCCTGAAGCTGGGGGAGCGGACCAGGACGGCCATTGCTTTGGTGTACGCCGCTAATTTAGTTAAGCCCGGCTTGGTGGAAGAGGTTGAGCGCCGGTTAAGCCTGCTAAAAATCGACAATGTCATATTATCTGCAACGGTGGAAGAAGCTTTGAGCGACCACCCCTGGACGCCGTTTCCCCAGGTGCAGGTCACGGAACGGCCGGAAACAATGGTGGCAGCGGTGTATGAAGGGCGGGTAGGCATCATCGTGGACAACACCCCGTTTTCATTGATTGTTCCTTGCACCTACGCTAATTTAATGCAAAGCACGGATGATTATACCGCCCGGCCCACCGTGGCCAGCCTCATCCGCTTTACTCGCCATGCGTCGGCGTTTCTGGCGATTTACCTGCCGGCGATTTATATTGCCATTGTTTCTTTTCACCCCGGGATGTTGCCGACGACCCTGGCCATTTCCATTGCCGAGCTCAGGGCTCGGACGCCTTTTCCGTCGCTGATAGAGGCGGTCATGATGGAGACTTTTCTGGAAATTTTCCAGGAAGCCATTATCCGGCTGCCGAAAAAATTCGCCGGCGCTGCCGGCGTAGTAGGCGGTCTGGTCATCGGCACCACCGTTGTCCAGGCGGCGCTGGTCAACCCGCTCTTGGTGGTCGTTATTGCCACCACTGCTATCGCCTCTTACACGATGCCTTCTTATCACTTTAGCATAGCCCTTCGGTCGCTGAGGGTACCGCTGTTAATCTTGGCGTCGGTTTTAGGGTTATATGGCGTGATATTGGGATTGTTAATTATTACTGTCCATATGTGTTCGCTACGCAGTTTTGGCGAGTCATACCTTGGGGGCTTGCTGGATATTACGCTGCTCGAAGACTGGAAGGATATGCTGGTGCGGTTTCCTGCAAAATTTTTGCAGGCCCGGCCCAAAGAAATGGGCCCTCAGGAGCGGACCAGGATAGGGGACGACCATGACTAATCTGCAGCGAAATCCATTTAGGCGAAACAATTTCAGGCTACAGAAGCGGACAAGGTGGTGAAATATATTGGCTAATCTGGAAGCTAAAACCAAAATGTCGGCGATGCAGTTAGGCCTTGTCGTGGCCACAACTGCTATTGGCGCGCAAATCATCATAATGCCGGCTGAATTAATTAAACAGACAGCCCAGGCGACCTGGCTGAGTGTCCTGCTAGGCGGTTTCATCTTTTATGGGGCAGCCTATTTGATGATCAAGCTGGGCAAGCAGTATCCGGAGGAAACAATGGTGGAATACATGCCGCGGTTATGGGGACGGTGGGGCGGCAGTATCGTTATCTGGTGGTTCAACTTACTTTATATGCTGGTTTTCACCCTAATCTTATGTTGCTTCAGCCGGGCAATCACGTTTATTATGTTTGACCGGACGCCGCCGGCGGTAGTGGCCATGGGCATATTGGCAGCCAGTACATACTGTGCCTTGCAAGACTGGGGAACCATCTTACGAGTGTTGCAATTATTATTTTTTCTTGCCGTCCCGATGCTGGTTGGCATGTGGCTGCTTAGTCTATTAAATTTCCAGCCCGAAAACCTACTGCCGCTGCTGCCGGAAGATATCGCCGAGGTAATAGCCGCAAGCTTGAAAAGCTGGGACATGTACAGCGGTTATGAAATTATTCTGCTGCTCTTGCCGGCAGTGGCCAGGGGCAAAATTAGCATGGAAAAGGCCGTGGGCGGGGCGTTCGGCTGTATGGGCCTGATCTTTGTGTCAATCATGGTCATAATCGTCGGGGTATTGACCGCCGCGAGCGCGAAGAATGCGGTTTATCCGGCCATCATGGTCATTCGCGCGGTCGAACTGCCCGGCACTTTTATTGAACGCTTGGAGAACTATCTGGTTATCGCCTGGATACCGATTGTATTTGATACTTTGGCCGTCATGTTATTTATAGTAGCCCAGGTTTGTATGCGGCACTACCATTATGCTGACCACCGGCCATGGGTAATGGCGCTTGCTCCTCTGTTGTATTTAGGTAATGAATTATTATCCGGTTTTAAGACATTCGAGATAATGAGTAAAATAGCGACCTGGCTGGGGCTCGGGTTTTCGCTGGCGGTCGTGCCGCTGACCCTAATCCTGGCCTGGCGGCGAAAGCGGCGATGGCATGAACGGTGCGGTTAAGAAAAGCGCCCTGGGCTATATTGCCATTATCTGTCTTTGCTTACTGCTTACCGGCTGCTGGGACCGGCGGGAGTTGCAGGACCGCAATTTTGTTCTGGCGGCAGCTATCGATGTGGCTGATGCCGGACATAGGAGCGACCAAAGTGCAGCGGTAACACGCACCGAAACCTTTGTCCAGCCTCATGGCGAGAAGCGTTATCGCGTAAGTTTCCAGCTCATGCGCTTTCAGGCGGCCGAACCGGAGGGCAAGAAAGCGGCAGCCGTCAGGACCTATGTTATCTCCAATACCGGGCAGTCCATATTTGAAATGCTTCGTGACATGCTGGGACAGACCAGTAAGGGCCTGTTTTTTGAGCATATCCAGACCATTGTTATCAGTGAAGCGGCGGTAAAGCAGGCCGGCTTGTCTCCGATCATTGACTTGTTCCGCCGCGATGCGGAAATGCGCTGGCGCATTGTAGTATACATAACACCAGGAGAAGCGCGGCCTCTGGTGGAATACAAGCCGCCTACCGGTGAACCGGGCGGGCTCTTTCTGGCCCGCATCGCCCAGCTTCACCCCCGCAATGTACATGTGGGCGGTGCGCGCACCGACCTCGGGTATATTACCCAGATGATCGACAATAAGGCTGACGTCATCATCCCGCGGATTGAGCTGGCCGACAAGGTAGTCAAGGTGGGCGGTCTCGCGGTGTTTAAAAAAGATAAATTTGTCGGTTATATTGATGAATACGCTGTTACCGGTCTGAAATTTATCCACGGCACCGAAAAATCGGCCGTTTTTTCGGTGAACTGTCCTGACCATCCCGGGGAAGTGCTGGTCTTTGAGTTGTTTAATCATGATACCAAACTTGAGCCCCATGTGGTGGGCGACAATATTTATTTTACCCTAGATATTGCCATGCGGGGCAATATCGGCGAGATCCAGGGGACTGGCCACGATACCAAGAACCCTGAACACATTCGTAAACTGGAGCTGCTGTTTGCCGAGGAAGTGAAGCGATCGGTCATGTACGCCAAGGATGTTCTGCAAGCTCTTGGGGTGGATGCTCTGAGGTTTAGTACTAAACTAAAAGCCCATGAACCCAAAGTTTGGAAAAAAATCGAGGAACGGTGGGATGAGATCTACCCGACCATTCCGATGGTAGTATCAGTCAATGTGACCATCCGGAATATCGGCGCCCATAAATAGCAGCAGCCAAGCTAATCCTGGCCTGGCAGCGAAAGCGGGGTAGTATATGAAGGATAAAGTCAATAAGCGAATCTGCGGCTATATCGCTATCATCTGCCTTGCTTTGCTGCTGTCCGGATGCTGGGACCGGCGGGAACTGCAGGACCGCAATTTTGTCCTGGCCGCGGCCATTGATACCGCTGATGCCGGGCAGATTGGCAGCCAAGACGGGGCGGTAACCCGGACCGAAACCTTTGTCCAGCCCCATGGCGCCAAGCGTTACCGGCTGAGTTTGCAGGTTTTGCGCTTGGTCTCAGGCGGCGAAGGGGATGAAAAGGAAGCCGAAGGCAAAACCTATGTCCTTTCCAATACTGGCCAGTCCATCTTTGAAATGATTCGCGATACGCTGGGGCAGAGCAGCAAGAGTCTGTGGCTTGAACATATCCAGACCATTATTATCAGTGAGGCGGCGGTAAAAGAAGCCGGTGGCCTTGAGCCCATCCTCGATTTTTTCCGCCGCGACGGGGAAGCGCGCTGGCGGATTAAAGTCTATCTTACCCCGGGTGAAGCGCGGCCGTTTCTTGAGTATATCCCGCCCAGCGGCGAGCCGGGCGGGATATTCCTGGCCAAAATGGCTGACCTCCATCTGAAAAATGTGCATGTGGCGGCAGCACGGGCTGACCTTGGTTATATTTCTCAGCATATCGACGCCGGGGTCGATGTAATCGTGCCGCGGATTGAGCTGTCTAATAAGGTAGTGAAGCTGGGCGGCCAGGCGCTGTTTAAAAAAGATAAATTTGTCGGGTATCTAGACGAATATGGTGTAAAAGGGCTGAGATTTATCCACGGTACCGAAAAATCGGCCATTATAACGGTTGGCTGCCCGGACCACCCAGGGGAAATGCTGGTCTTTGAGCTGTTCAACCATGACACCAAACTCGAGCCTCATGGGGAGGGCGACAATATTTATTTTACTCTGGATATTTACATGCGGGGTAATATTGGCGAGGTGCAGTGCCCCAGCCATGATACCAAGAATCCTGACTATATTCGTAAACTGGAGGTGCTGTTTGCCGAAGAAGTGAAGCGCAATGTCTTATATTCTCTGGGCGTTTGCCAGAAATTGGGGGTGGATGCTCCCCGTTTCGCCGGTAAATTAAAGGCCTATAAGCCAAAAATATGGGCAAAAATTAAGGACCGGTGGGATGAGATTTATCCAACCGTTCCGCTCGTAGTGTCCGTCAATGTAACTATCCGCAATATCGGCGAGCATAAGTAATGCTCACCCTAAAACTACGCTTAGGAGCCACAGGATAACGGCTGTAGCGGCATACCCTACAGCCGTTTTTCGTGCCAGGCTGGCTTCCCGTTGCCGGGCATTATGCTTGTCAAGGACTACCGCCAGCCGCCATGAGGCTAAGGCGGTGCCAAGCAGGACGATAAGCAGCCAGAGCGTTGTTTTATGTACGATCAGGAAGGCTAGTTTTTGCCAGACGGTGTATAGGTCGATGTTCATGGCAAATTTCCTTTCCGGTTTGTTTTCAGCCTTAAACTGTTTTTCCATTGCCTTACCAAGATTATTTTTGACAAAGCAACCGCAAAATATCATGCCGCGGCCAAAACCAAGACCCAATCGGATAAAATGTACCGCTAAAGTGTTCATGCCAATAAATTGCCACCACTTACCACTTTCCACTTACTAATTTCCAGGGTCGAAAGACTGGTAATTTTTTACCTCTCTTCTTCATAAACATCAATGAGATGCGTTGCGAGGAGGGAAGGGTATGCCGATAGATGATAAAACGCCGAAGTGGCGACACCAAATCACCCTGGTTGACCGGGAGGAGTTGACGGTCGAAGGCGTTGTTGGCCTTGGAAGCTATGATGAACACGAAATTATAATGGAAACGGAACGGGGCACGCTGGTTATCAAGGGTGAAGGGCTCGACATCAAGCAGCTCAGCCTTGACAAAGGCAATATTATGGTAGAGGGCGTGATCAAATCGCTAACCTATGACGAAGAGACGAAGAACAAGAAAGGGCTGCTCGGCCGTCTACTTAAGTAAGTCCACAAGCTCGCGAAAGGAGAAAAGCCTTGCGCCGCCTGCTGATTAAATTGTGGTATCTGCTCCTTTGCTTTCTGGCGCTGGAAGTGGCAGGTTATGGACTGGCGTGGTGGCTGGCCGATTACAGCCGGCGGGCGGCTGCTATTCGTTTCAATACCGCGGCTGCGGCGTGGCAGCCGGTGAAAAACGTGCCTTACGCCGACCTGATTAACCGCCATTCCCGCGCCGCCGGGGTAAGCGCCCAGGTTGTCGCCTGCGTCATTCAGGCGGAAAGCTCTTTTCAGCCTCGGGCGGTATCGCGGGCGGGCGCCTATGGGCTGATGCAGATTATTCCCGATACCTGGCGGCAGGTTAACGGGCGGATCAAGGCCTGCGCCGGCCGGCATGAGGGCGATTGCACGCGCGAGTGCTTTTTCGACCCGGAGCTTAACATCCGGGTGGGAACGGCGTATCTAGCCGAACTTGCCGGGCGCTATCCGGGGCGGCTGGACCTGGCCCTGGCCGCGTATAATGCCGGGCCGGGCGCCGTCGATTATTACGGCGGCGTTCCGCCTTATGCCGAAACCCAGCAGTATGTCGCGCGGATTATCCACTATTGGCATCAGATGCAGTCTCCGGCTATGCCCGTTCAAGCGGCCGGTGCGGCGTGGGAACGGGCGCGGCGCGCGTTAGGCTGGCTGCTGGCGCTGACGCTGTTTATGCTGCCCGTATTGGCGCGGTTTTTGCATAAGCTGCACCGATCCTGGCGATGGAGGTGAGCGAGTGGAAATAAACGTTCAGGCCAGCGCTTTTTTGACGATGGTTCTGACCGGCGTGCTGCTTGGCCTGTTATTTGATTTTTACCGGGTGCTGTACAGCTGGTTTAAGCCCCGGTGGTTTATCACCGCCATCGGTGATCTGGCCTACTGGCTGGCCGCGGCCGCCGTCACCTTCGTGGCGCTTTTGGGGGCTAACGGCGGTGAACTTAGGCTGTATGTCTTTCTGGCGCTGGCGACGGGGGCCGCCGGCTATTATCGCCTGCTAGGCCGTCCGGCCAGGTACTTTTTGATGCGCCTGGTCCGGACTGTCGCCGCCGTTATGCGGTGGGTGCGCTTAATCCTGCTGTGGCTCTTGGTCAAACCCGTTGTTTTGGCAGTGCGCATGATGTGGCTGCCGTTTGGCTATGTTGGGCGGCTGGTTAGTAGGCTGCGCCGGCCGCCGGGCCCGCCGCCAGAGGAAAATGTTCCGCCGCCTGACTGATTTTATATTCCCAGAAAGAGGAATTTGCCTCGCCGCCGCGAATATAAAAACATAATATCTCACTAAAGTGGTGTGGATAGTAATGGCGCATCTTCGGCAAGGGAAAAAATACCGTTTTAATTGGTTCCGGCTGGTAATGCTGGGGCTTATCGGCTATTTCGGCTATGTACTGTACGGTCAGTATACCGAACTCGCCGCCATCCGCCAGGAAATGGCGGCAACCCGGGCCCGGCTGGAGGAGGTCCGGCAGCAGAACAAGGCTTTGCAGGAAGAGAGGCAGCGCCTGACAACGCCGGCCTATGTGGAAAAACTGGCTCGTGAGGAACTGGGACTTGTCAAACCGGGCGAAGTGCCGTTCATTCCGGCCGGCCGCGACTAGGCTTGTAATATTTTGATGACGGCAACATTCCTTGACACATTTTTTAGGTCAAGGGTATAATATGGTTGCAAAAACACTAGTAGTTTTTAAGGAGGAAATTTGATTAGCATGTCCATCGAGGTTGGCAGCGTGGTTGAAGGAGTGGTGACAGGGATCACGAACTTCGGGGCCTTTGTCGAACTGCCGGGAGGAAAGGTTGGACTGGTGCACATTTCGGAAGTGGCAGATGTGTACGTCCGGGATGTCAAAGATTTCCTGAAGGAGCAGGACCGGGTAAAAGTTAAGGTTCTGTCCATCGATGAACGCGGCAAAATCGGCTTGTCTATCAGGCAACTGCAGGCGCCCAGCTCGCCGCAGGGATCAAAAAGACCACCTGTCAACGACCGGCGACACAGCCGACAACATTCTCTTTCATTTGAAGACAAACTGAGTAAGTTTCTTCGCGACAGTGAAGACCGCCTTTCTGATTTAAAACGCAATACCGAGTCCAAACGGGGGGGACGCGGCAGCGCCCGCCGGGCGGAATAGGGACAGATATTTTTCAAGAGCATTCTTCGGAATGCTCTTTTTATCATAAAAAAGCATAAAGCAGGTGAAATTATGATCAAAGCGGCGATTGATATTGGCACAAACTCGGTGCGGCTCTTGGTCGCCGAGTGGCAGGACGGGCGGCTTCGCCCGCTCTACAAAGACCTGGACAGTACGCGCCTGGGACAGGGAGTGCACCATAGCGGCGCTCTCAGTGCCGACGCCATCGCGCGTACCGTGCGGGCGGTAGCGAATATGGCTCGCGCCGCCCGCGCACGCGGCGCGGACGAAGTAGTTGCCTTTGCCACCAGCGCCGTGCGGGAAGCGGTTAACGGCTTGCGGTTCGCGCATTTGTGCCGCGATTTAGCAGGGGTGGACGTACATATTCTTGACGCAGTGACCGAAGCGCGTCTTGCCTATGCCGGGGCGATGCTTGGCGACACGGGCCGGGGGGATTGTCTTGTCGTTGATATCGGCGGCGGCAGTACCGAACTGGCCTATGGCCATGACGGGGTGCTTCAGGCGGCGGAAAGTCTCAAACTTGGCGCCGTGCGGCTAGCTGAACTCTTCCCCGCCGGGCCCGGCGGGGCGGTTAGTGATTTGGCGGCGGTGAATGACTATATTGGCGCCGCACTGGCGGCTGCGCCGCGGCTGCCTTGGCCGTCCCGCCTGATTGGCGTCGGCGGTACGGCAACTTCGCTTGCCGCTATTAAGCAGCAGCTTACGGTGTATGACAGCGCCAAAGTGCACGGGTTTTACTTGACGCTCGGCGACATTGAACAACTATTGGCAGAGCTGGCCGCTATGCCCCTTGATGAGCGGCGGCGTGTACCGGGACTGCAGCCTGAGCGGGCCGACATTATTGTCTATGGCGCCGCCATCCTGGCGGCTGTTGTCAAACGGTTCGGCGCCGACGGCATCACGGTCAGCGACCAGGATATTTTGGAAGGGGTAGTTAACTATCTGGCTGTCTACCATGGCTCCTGGCACTTCGACAAGAAACTGCCGGTCCTGTAACTATTTTTACTGCCGGCCGGATTTGTGGCCGGTAGTTTTTTGTATTTTCGCCCACTCAGTGTCGGATTTTTTTTTCCTGGCAGTAGTTATTCAGACATGTTTTATCTGGAATTTTCTGTAAAATAATGATACGACAACTGAGCAGGGGTGGAAAATATGCCAAAAGTATCAGTCATTAATTTACCATCGGAGCCAGTACAGGTGCCTGGCCGTCCGACGGCGCCCGGCCGGCTGGCGCGAAAAATATCCCGTCCGCACATATTCAGCCGTTTGGGTGAACTTGTGTCGTCAATTGTACGTCCCGACTACCTTCTGGTCAACGTTTTGGCGTTTTTATTGGCCCGCGTTTCCATTCTTGGTGAAATGGCGCCCTTTGGCCTAGCCTTTTTTGCGGCCGTTGCCCAGGCGGCGCCGCAGCTGGCCTTTACCACCGGTTTATGGGCGACGGCCGGGGTGCTGTCGGCCGGCTATTATCCCGAGGCCGGCGTTTATGGTTTTTCGATTTTGCTATATTTACGTTTAGTGGACAAGCTATCGCGCCTCGAGCGTAAAATGTTGGCCGTACCGCTTTTCTTTTTTGCCACGGTAACCTTGAGCGGCCTGGCCTTTGTCGTCTGGCAGCAGGCCACCCTGTACAGCATTCTGCTGGTTCTGTTTGACGCCGCCCTATGTATGGTTCTCTCGTGTCTGTTCGCCTACGGGACGCCGTTATTTATCGCGCGGTCGCCTGGCGCGCTTGCCGGTGAGGGCGTTCTCTACGCAGTCATTATTCTGGCCGTTGCCGTTGCCGGTCTCGGCGATTTCAGCGTGTGGGGCTACAGCCTGCGCAACATGACCGGCAGCCTACTCGTTATGGCCTTAGCTTTGGCCGGCGGTCCGGGATTGGGCGCAGCGGCGGGCGTCGCCGTAGGGCTGGTAGTGGGGCTAAGTGATGGCAACGCATCGATGGCTATCGCTCTCTATGCCCTGGCCGGGCTGTCAGCCGGCCTGGTGCGCCAGCTTGGCAAGTTTGCCGTAATTGGCGGTTTTGTCCTAGGGGGCGCCCTGACTGTGCTTTACTTTGGGCATATGGTGGAATTGGCGACAATCCTCACCGAGATAGCGGTGGCCGGTGGGCTGCTATTGGTTGTGCCGGCGCGCCGGTTGGCTTGGTGGCAGCCTGGACAAGCTGCGGCCGGAGAAGCTGGCCTGGATGAAGACAGTGAGCGGCTGGCCGCGGCCGCTGCCAAATTGACCTGTCTGGCCGAACTGTTTCAGGATTTGGCCGGTGCCTTTGGGGAGTTTTCCGCCGATGAAGCGCAGGGGAAACTGCGCCACAATGAGCTGACCGCTCTGCTGGCTGCGGTGGGCGAGCGCGTATGCGGCCCCTGCGAACGGCGGTCTGCCTGTTGGGATTACGATTTTTACCGTACTTATCAGGCGATGCTGGATACGCTCGCGCTGGCCGAGGCGGGGCCGCTCACGGCCGGCAGTCTGCCCAAACCGCTTAGGGACACTTGTGTCCGGCGTAAGGAGTTGGTCGAAACGGTCGGCGCGGTGGCCGAACGCAACCGCACTGCCTTCTTCTGGTACAAAAAAATCGGGGAAAGCCGCCGGATGGTAAGCGAACAGATCAAGGCCATTGGCGCCATCATAGTCAATTTGGTCCAGGAAATTGGCCGTCAGCCGCAGACCAACGAGGAAATGGCCCGGTCGCTTAAGGACAAGGCCGCCTTAATCGAATGTCCGGTCGACGAGGTGCGGGTAGAGGGCATCGGCGCCAGAGCTACGATAGAAATCTGCAAACATCCCTGCAGCGGCGCCCGGGAGTGTCTTAATACCCTTCTGCCGCTGGCGGCCAACCTGTTTCATGAGAAGATGATTCTCCATGCCGAGTGCGGCAATGCCATGCGGCGGAAAAAGTGCCGGTTAACCATGCAGGCCGCCCAAAGTTACCAGGTGCTGACTGGCATGGCATCAGCCGCCAAAGATGCAAAGGGGGTATGTGGCGATACCTGCATGGTAATGCCGCTAAGCCGCGGACGGGTGGCTCTCGTGCTTAGCGACGGCATGGGCAGCGGCAACGAGGCGGCGACGGAAAGCGGCCGGGCGGTCAAGTTTCTCAAGAGGCTGCTCGCCGCCGGTTTTGATGTCGACCTGGCGGTAAAAACGGTCAACTCAATGTTTATGCTTCGCTCGCCGGACGAGACTTTTGCTACCATTGATATGGCGATTATCGATACCTATTCGGGTGAAGTCGAATTTCTCAAAATTGGTTCGGCGCCCAGTTTTGTCAAGCGGGTGCGGGAAGTTGCGACCATTAAGTCAGCTTCGTTGCCGGTTGGGATCTTGAGCCAGATTGAGTTTGATCCGGTAAAAGCGCAGCTGGCGTCCGGCGATATTATCGTCATGGCCAGCGACGGGGTAGCCGATGCGCCTTACCGCGGTCCAGACAAAGAGAATTGGGTAGCTAACTTCCTACGGCGGACGGCAAGCGCTGATCCGCAGGAAATCGCCGATAAACTTTTGCACCAGGCGCTGGAGTTATCAGGCGCAAAACTCCGGGATGACATGACGGTGCTGGTGGCCAAAATCTGCCACCGGTCACTGTTGGTCCAGTAAGTATGACTTATCACGAATAATGCCAGGCCCCCGGGGGCTTTTTTCTTTGTTGATGATAAAATCGCCTGATTGGGACAGACTATCGCCAGTGAAAAATCTAAGCAGGAAATTGTCCGGAGCCGGGAGAATAGAGGGTATAGCAGAAAGTTTGACCATGTTACGGGATGGTGAGCAGGTGAACGGTATCTCTTTGGAGAAAATTGTCGCCCTAGTGATCCTGGCCGGTGAAGTCATGCTGAAAAACGGCGCCGAAACAAGCCGGGTGGAGCAGACGATGGCTCACATGGCCCGCGCGTGCGGGGCCGCTAAAGTAGAGAGTTTTGTCATTCCGACCGGCGTGTTTGTTACCGTGACTGACAGCGCCGGCAATTCCCTGACGACGATGCGGCGGGTTTATAACCGTACGATTAACCTGGACCGCATCGCTAAGGTCAATGAACTGTCGCGGCGGCTGGCCGACCAACGGCTGGACTATGAGGCGGCTCTAAGCCTGCTGGAATATATTGCTAAAGAGCGGAGCGGCTTTTCTCTCGGACCGTCGGTAGTCGCTTCCGGCGTGGTCGGCGTCGGATTTGCCGTTCTCCAGAACGCCGGTCCGGGCGAAGCCGGCTTTGCTTTTCTGGCGGCCGCCCTGGTCCGGTATATTGCCCACATTGTATCGCGGCTGCATGGCGTACGCTTCACTTTTGAGTTTCTTGGCGCAATGGTGGCGGCGCTTACCGGCGTGACGGTCAATTGGCTGTGGCCCCAGATCAGCCGTGATATTGTTATTGTCGGTGGCATCATTCCCCTCGTGCCGGGCGTGGCGGTTACTAATGCCATCAGCGACGTTATCGCCGGCGATCTGCTTAGCGGCTTATCGCGCGGGCTGGAAGCGGCCTTGACGTCGATAGCGGTAGCGATGGGCGTGGTTATCGTTCTCGCGATTTCGATATAGGGGGAGAAGTCTATGGCGATAAAACTGGCCGCTGTCTTTCTAATGGGTACGGCGGTCGGAGTGCTGTACCGCATCCCGCGCCATTTGCTATTATACAGCAGCTTTACCGGCGCCGTCGTCTGGCTTATATACTACATCGCCATAACCAGCGGGGCGAATGTTATTTTTGGCGCTTTTCTCGGCAGTGTCGCCGTCGGCTTTTTATCTGAATTTTTGGCCCGGCTGCTGAAAAAGCCGACCACCATTTTTGTAATTCCTGGTTTTTTGCCGCTGGTGCCGGGCCGGGAGGCCTATACGGCCATGCGCTATATGGTGGAAGGCCAGTATGGACAGGGAGTAGCGACGGCCATGCAGACCATGCTGACTGGCGGTGCTATCGCCTTTGGCATTTTTCTTAGCGCGACCGTGTACCGGCTGGTGATAAATTACAGGGTGGCGAAGGCAAATGATACTGGAAAAAGTTAAGGCTTTGGTGGAGCGGCGCCGGCTACTGACGGCCGGCGACCGGGTGGTGGTCGCCTGCTCAGGCGGCCCCGATTCGCTGGCCCTTGTTCATCTTTTGCATCGGCTGCAGCCCGCCTATGGCTTTGATATGGTCGTGGCCCATGTCGATCACATGCTGCGTGGCGCCGAGTCGGCGCGGGAGGCGGAGTTTGTGCGCGCTTTTTGCCGGCGTCTCGGCCTTGACTGTCAGGTAGCGGCCATCGATGTTCCCGGTGTGTTGGCGGAGCGGGGCGGCTCAACCCAGGAGGTTGCCCGCACGTTGCGCTACGCTTTTCTGCGCCGGGTGGCTGACAGCCTGGGCGGGGCGAAAATTGCCACCGGTCATCACCGCGACGATCAGGCCGAAACGGTGCTGATAAATTTTTTGCGGGGCGCGGGGCCAGGGGGCTTGAGAGGAATGCAGCCTGCCGCCGGCGGCATTATTCGGCCCCTCTTAAGCGTGACGCGGCAGGAAATCGAGGATTATTGCGCGGCCGAGGGTCTGACGCCTTGTTTGGACAGTTCTAATTTACACACCGACTATCTCCGCAACCGGGTGCGCCTGGAGCTTTTGCCGCTACTGGCACGCGAGTACAATCCAGCTATCGGCGAAAACCTTGCCCGGCTCGCAGAAATTATGGCCGATCAATATGATTTTCTCAAGCAATGTGCCGCCGATGTCTACACGCGCGTGGCAGACGAGACCGAGGGCAGGTTGGCGCTGGACAGCGCGGCCCTTGCGGCGCTGCCGACTGCGCTCCGGCGGGAGGTGCTAAGGCTGGCCATCGAAAAAAAACGGGGCAGCCTGACAGGAATAAGTTTTTGGCATGTGGAAAAATTGTTAGAGATGGCGCTTGACGGCAAAGTGGGTAGTTTGTTTACCCTGCCGGGTGGACTGTCGTTCGTCCGGACCTACGATGGACTGGCAACGGTCGACCGTGCCGGAAGCGCTAGGGCGGCTGTTGGCATTGCGCCGCCCGGCCGTGCGCTTGTCGTTCCCGGGGTGACCGAAGTGCCGGAGCTTAACCTTGCGGTTGCCGCCGCTTTGCATGACGAGATTCCGGCGGCGACAGGCCGCTTAACAGCGGTGTTTGACTGGCAGGCGCTGTCGCCACCGCTCGTCGTGCGCACTCGCGTTGCTGGCGACCGGTTTTGGCCCGCTGGCATGCAGGGGAGCAAAAAACTCAAAGAATTTTTTATTGACGCCAAAGTGCCGCGGAGCGAGCGCGACCGCGTGCCGCTCATTTGCGATCAGGACGGCATCCTGTGGGTAGCCGGTTACCGGCAGTCTGCGCGGGGACGGCCTGACAGTGCGACGCGCCGGGTTCTAGAGCTTACTTTAATAAGGCAGGAGGAAATTACGTGTTAGAGGACATTCAGGAAATTTTGCTTTCTTCTGAGCAATTGAGCGCCCGTATCCGGGAAATGGGCCGCCAAATCAGCGCTGACTATGCCGGCAAAGAAATTTTAATGATCGGCGTACTGCGTGGCGCCGTTATTTTCATGGCCGACCTGGCTCGCGCCATTGATGTGCCGGTCGCGCTCGATTTCATGGCCGTTTCCAGTTATGGCGCATCCACTACTTCCAGCGGCGTGGTCCGGATCCTCAAAGACCTGGACGAAGACGTGGAGGGCAAGCACCTTTTGATTGTAGAAGATATCATTGATTCCGGCCTGACGCTCAATTACCTCCTCGACAACCTGCGGTCTCGCAAGCCGGCGAGCATTAAGATCTGCACACTGCTTAACAAGCCGGAGCGACGCAAGGTGGACGTGCAGGTCGACTACAACGGCTTTACCATTCCCGACCATTTTGTGGTTGGCTATGGCCTTGATTACGCGGAAAAGTACCGCAATTTGCCTTTTATCGGCATACTAAAACCGGAGGCTTATAAGAGCTAAGCGGTGAATACAATTTACAATGTAACACTCCGCCAGTTGCGGCTTCATTGCTACATATGCTATTTTGTGGTATAATAATTGCCTATGGAACGTCCTTGGGTTATTCCTTGTGTTGCTCCAGCGAGAGGAGGGCTACTGGTTGAATAAATTTTTTCGCAACGTCAGTTTCTATTTGTTGATTATCATCATCGCTATCTCGATAATCGACTATTACTCGTCGCGCACCACTAACAAGCAGGAAATAAGCTATACGCAGTTTCTGCGCCAGGTAGAAGAAAAAAAGGTGGAGCGCGTAACCATCATAGAAAATACCATTCGCGGGAAGCTCAAGGACGGACAAGAGTTTACGACCATTGCTCCCAATGATCCGACCCTGATTAATACTCTGCGCGAAACGGGAGTGGATATAAAGGCCGAACAGCCGCCCCAGCCGCCCTGGTGGACGACGATATTCTCATCCATTCTCCCCATGTTGCTGCTCATAGGCGTTTGGTTTTTCATCATGCAGCAGACCCAGGGGGGCGGCAACCGGGTGATGTCGTTCGGTAAAAGCCGGGCGAAACTGCATACAGAGGACAAAATCAAGGTCACCTTCAAGGATGTAGCCGGGGCCGATGAAGCTAAGCAGGAGCTTGAGGAAGTTGTTGAGTTCCTCAAGCATCCCAAGAAGTTCAATGATTTAGGCGCGCGCATTCCGAAAGGCGTGCTGCTGTTCGGTCCGCCGGGTACGGGCAAGACGCTGCTGGCTCGGGCGGTAGCCGGGGAAGCGGGCGTGCCGTTTTTCAGCATCAGCGGCTCTGATTTCGTGGAAATGTTTGTCGGTGTCGGCGCGTCACGCGTTCGCGACCTTTTTGAACAGGCGAAGAAGAACGCCCCCTGCATTGTTTTCATCGACGAGATTGACGCTGTCGGCCGTCAACGTGGTGCCGGTCTGGGTGGCGGCCACGATGAGCGCGAACAGACCCTCAACCAATTGTTGGTTGAGATGGATGGCTTCGGCGTTAACGAGGGCATTATCATTATTGCGGCCACCAACCGGCCGGACATCCTGGATCCGGCGCTGCTGCGCCCCGGGCGGTTTGACCGCCAGATTGTCGTTGACCGGCCGGATGTCAAGGGCCGGCTGGAGATCCTTAAAGTGCATACTCGTGGTAAACCGCTGAGCAAAGAAGTTAATCTTGAAATCCTGGCTCGTCGCACGCCCGGGTTTACCGGCGCCGACCTGAGCAATCTGGTCAACGAAGCAGCGCTACTCGCTGCCCGCCGCGGCAAGAAACGCATCGAAATGCCTGAACTGGAAGAAGCGATTGAGCGGGTGGTAGCAGGACCGGAGCGCAAGAGCCGGGTTATCAGCGACAAGGAAAAGAAACTAACGGCGTATCATGAAGCTGGTCATGCCTTGGTCGGTATGCTGCTAACCCATACCGATCCCGTGCACAAGGTATCCATTATCCCCCGCGGCCGCGCTGGCGGCTACACGTTAATGCTGCCCAAGGAAGACCGCTACTATGCCACTAAGTCGGAATTGCTCGATCAGCTTAAGACGCTGCTCGGCGGCCGGGTGGCAGAAGCGCTTGTGCTCGGGGAAATCAGCACCGGCGCCCAGAACGACTTGGAACGGGCCACCGAACTGGTGCGGAAGATGGTTACCGAATACGGTATGAGCGAAGTGCTTGGGCCTATTACTTTCGGCCGGCGTCAGGAACAAGTATTCCTGGGCCGCGATATTGCCCGTGACCGCAACTATAGCGAAGAAGTGGCCTATGCGATTGATAAGGAAGTACGCCGCATTATTGAAGACGCTTATGCCAAAACGGAAGAAATGCTGAAGACCAACATGGATAAGCTCCATCTCATTGCTGAAGCGCTGCTTGAACGAGAAACGCTCGAAGGCGAGGAATTGGAGCAACTCCTTAAAGAAGGGAAAATTACCGATAAGTCTTCTGACGAACAAGAACCGGACACGGCTCCGCAAAATACCCAACCCGGGCCGGATGACGGGCCGGGACCGAAGATTGTCTACATTTCCCGACGGGATGGTGATTGGCCTTGGCGCAAGCGCTAACAGTAGGTCTAAGAGGGGAAGTAACAATTAAAGTGACGCCGGACAACACGGCCGAACGGTTCGGTAACGCCGGCGCCGCCGTATTTGCCACACCGATGCTGGTAGCACTCATGGAACAGGCGGCGATTGCCGCCGTTGCCGGCTGTTTGGCGCCGGGGGAAGGTACGGTAGGCACCCGGGTGGATGTGCAGCATTTGGCCGCAACGCCGGTCGGTATGACCGTACGGGCTACGGCCGAACTGGTGGAAGTGGCCGGTAAACGGCTGGTCTTCGCCGTGTCGGCCTATGACGACCGGGAAAAGGTCGGCGAGGGGTGGCACGAGCGCTATATTATTAAGACAGCTTCGTTTCTAGAAAAAGTTGCTGCTAAAGCAGGCAGCGGTATTTAGGATAGAGTGGGGGGGACGGCTATGTCGCGTAAATGGATCCCCAACCTGCTAGCCATCGTTAACCTTTTTGCCGGCTTGCTCGCTATTATGTTGGCCTTTACCGGGAATTGGACGCTGGCGGCGGCCTTAATCCTCGGGGCGGCTTTGTTTGACAACCTTGATGGGCGGGTAGCCCGCCGGCTTAACGCGACTAGTGAATTCGGCAAAGAGCTCGATTCGCTGGCTGACTTGGTATCCTTTGGCGTAGCGCCCGCTACAATTGACTATATGTTGAATTTTAGCTTACTTGGCTGGAGCGGCTATCTTTTGGCCGCTTTGTTTCCTATTTGCGGTGCGCTGCGCCTGGCCCGCTTCAACAGCATGAATGTGCGGGGATACTTTGTCGGCCTGCCCATCACCGTCGCCGGTCCGGTACTCGCCGGTACGGCCCTGTTCGGCGATTTCTTGCCGGTAGCAGTGCAGGCGCTGGTGTTATTGGTGCTGTCCGGCCTGATGGTTTCGACGCTGCGGGTGCCGAAATGGTGATTGCGGCTGTTATCTAGTTACCAAACATCCTTTCACCGCATATGATATATTGACATAAGAAGGTGAAAGGAGTTTTTGTTGTGGGCAGAAGATTTTTCTTTAAACGCTTGCGTCAACTTCCGGCCGGGCCGGTGATGCCGCTATTGCCGGTTGTTAACCCTCTCCAGGCCGTTAATCCCTTTTACCTGCTGCTTAATCTGCAGCCGGTGGTGCGACACGGGCTGAACGAGCTTACGGCGACCAACACCCGCCATGTCCTTTTTGAGACGGCAATGATTGCCTACTTGATGGGGGTGGGCTATGATTATCGGACGGCGATGGCGATCGTTGAGTCGTGGGAACTTGCTGAAACACTGAAAGAAGGGACGCTGCTCTTAGAGCAGTTCCAGTCAACACGGGAAGATGACGAAGAGGGAGAGAACTAGCTGCTCTCCCTCTCTAATTGCAATAGCAAATGCAACCCCCAGAAAAATTAACGGTATGAAAAGAGTTAATAAGAAATATGGGCCAATTCCTCGGCAAAACATTGCTGAGGGGTTTTATAGCCGATGATTTTGCGTGGCAGGTAATTACACCAGTCCTGGACGCGCTGAATAACAGAGTCATCTAATGCGGTTATGCTGGTTCCCTTGGGAAAATTAAGCGGATGAGGCCGTTATGGCGTTCATTCGTGCCCCCTCTCTTAGGGAAAATAGGGGTGAGCAAAGTTTACGCTGCAATACCGACTCTGTAGGTTTTGCTTGCTGGGTAGACAAAAACGTGCTATCATGAAATTAGTTACGGGACAACCAAAAGCTAGGGTGGCATCATCACGAGCCACACCTAACAAGTTAAGTTTATGAATTTAATAGTATGTGTCTTACCCCGCTTAGAGCCCAAAGGGACTGAGACGGAAGGGACCAACAGTGTTTCGGCATAGGGAACATGCGCCTTCTTGTCTTAGCAAGAAGGCGTTTTTATGTTTAAGGAGGCATTAACCGTGCAAATTGTGACCCGTATTGATGAGGTAAAAAACTTGGTCAGACAGCTACGCCGTCAAGGCAAGACGATCGGCTTGGTGCCGACCATGGGGTATCTGCACGAGGGACATCTGACGCTCATGCGCTGGGCCAAGGCAGAGCAGGATGTGGTTGTCGCCACCATTTTTGTTAACCCGTTGCAGTTCGGCCCGAACGAAGATTTCGCCGTTTATCCGCGCGATCTTGACCGTGATAGCAAACTTGCCGCAGCTGCCGGCGTGGATGTGCTGTTTGCTCCGCCGGTGGAAGAAATGTATCCCCAGGGCTACGAAAATATGCTGGCCTTTGTGGATGTGCGTAAAATTACCGAGCGGTTGTGCGGCGCGTCCCGGCCGGGCCATTTTCGGGGTGTTGCTACCGTGGTTACAAAACTGTTTAATATCGTTGAACCTGATGTGGCCTATTTCGGTCAAAAAGATGCCCAACAAGTAGTTGTCATCCGCACCATGGTCCGCGACCTGAACATGAATGTTCGCATTGTGACGGTGCCAATCGTGCGCGAGCCGGACGGCCTGGCCATGTCGTCGCGCAACGTCTATCTGGCGCCGGCCGAGCGGCAGGCGGCCCTGGTACTGTCCCGGGCGCTGAAACTGGCGAAAGAAAAGCTCGATGCCGGTGAACGCTCTGCCGCGGCGCTGATTGCGGCCATGCGGGAGCTAATTGACCGTGAGCCGCTGGCAACCATTGATTATATTTCGGTCAGCGATGCCGCGACGCTGGAAGAACTTGATACTGTCCGCGCACCGGCGCTGGTGGCGTTGGCAGTAAAAATTGGCAGAACACGGCTGATTGATAATTTGCTCTGGGAGGAGAAGCAGCATGTTTCGCACGCTTTTTAAGTCTAAACTGCACCGCGCGACCGTGACCGAGGCCTGCCTCAATTATGTGGGCAGCATCACTATTGACGAAGACCTCATGGACGCCGCCGACATTCTTATTAATGAGAAGGTGCAAGTGGTAAATATCAATAACGGCGCCCGCTTTGAAACTTATGTCATAGCCGGTGAACGAGGATCAGGGACGATTTGCCTGAACGGCGCAGCCGCCCGACTCGTCCAGCCGGGTGATAAGGTAATAATTATAACTTATGCAATGATGGATGACACCGCAGCGCGCACTTTCCGGCCGACCGTAGTATTCTTGGATGAGGCGAACCGTATTGTCGAAATTAAGCGGCAAGAGCAGCATGGTAAAATAGGTTAGCAGGAATTGACATAAGCGTTAACTTCGGCTTATGATAGAGGTGACAATTCACAGGGGAGTGTAGCGCTGTGCGAACGCGCATCTTGGAACTATTGCGCCAACCATGCCGGCCAGTATGTTTCAGGCGAGGAGATATCGAAACAGCTCGCGGTATCGCGTACCGCCGTTTGGAAACATATCCAGGCTCTCAAAAACGAAGGGTATGATATTGAGGCCCATTCGCGGCTTGGTTATTTGCTCCGGCAAGCACCCGACCTGTTGTTGCCGGCGGAAATTGTCGCCCGGCTCAAAACAACGGTGCTTGGCAAAGAAATACGCTATTTCTCCGAAATCGGCTCGACCAACAATGAAGCGAAACGGTTGGCCGCCGAAGGCTGTCCGGAAGGACTGATTGTCGTCGCCGAAGCGCAAAGCACCGGCCGGGGGCGCTTAGCCCGAGGCTGGTTTTCGCCGTTTGGCAAAGGCATTTGGCTGTCAGTGGTGCTCAGGCCGCCTTTTCATCCCCTGGATGCGCCGAAATGTACGTTAATGGCCGCCGTTGCCCTGACAAAGGCGATCCGTAAGGTAACGGAGGCGCCTTGCGGTATTAAGTGGCCGAATGACATTCTGTATGAGGGCAAAAAGCTGGTGGGGATACTCACCGAGATGAGCGCTGAGATGGATGCCATCAACTATGTGGTTATAGGCATGGGCATCAACGTGAACATTGCACCCGAGGAATTTCCTCCCGAACTGCGCGACATTGCCACCTCCGTGGCCGCTGCCGCCGGCCGTCCTGTATCTCGCTTGGCGCTGCTGGCTGAGGTGCTTGCCGAACTGGAGACGGTCTATAGTTTGGCCGTGCGCCAGGGATTTGGTCCGGTGCTGGACGAGTGGCGGAAGCTCACTATTACGCTCGGCCAGCAGGTTAACGTCCTGGCGCCAGGGGAAACCTTTGCGGGTATTGCAGTAAACATCGACAACGAGGGGGCGCTGCTGGTAGATACCGGTCAAGGCGTGCGCCGCATTCTGGCCGGTGACGTCACCATCCGTCCCCGCACATGAACAGGAGGAGTCTATGCCAATTCGCAACATGATTTTAACCGGTTTATTTGCCGCTCTGTTAGCGGTAGGATCCCAGGTCTCGATACCGCTCGGCCCGGTGCCACATACGCTGCAGGTCTTCTTTGTCATGCTGGCCGGGGTCATTCTCGGCAGCCGCTGGGCTGTTGCTAGCGTGGCCGTATGGATTTTGCTCGGCTGTTTCGGATTGCCCGTGTTTGCCCAGGGTAAGGCCGGGGTGGCTGTGCTGGCCGGTCCTACGGGCGGTTTTTTGGTAGGATTTATGGTATGCGCTTATTTGGTTGGGCTGATGACTGAGCGGGCGCAGCTTACGGTCTGGCGTGCTGTCGGCGCGATGCTCGCTGGTCTGGTGACGGCTTACGTCCTCGGCCTTGTGGGGTTCATGGCTAGCTTTAAATATTTTTTGCATAAGCCGATGACGTGGGACAAAGCGATTAGCCTGGCTGTGCTGCCTTTCATCCCTTTTGACGTCATCAAAAGCGTGATGGCGGCTTACATTGGGGTAAAAGTGCGCCGGGCGCTGCTGCGGGCCGGTTATATAAACTAAAAACGCGCAAGCGGGGAAATTTATTGCGAGAATTTATAGGGGGACAAAAATTTATATGCTGTTGGTTTTTGACGTCGGTAATACCAATATTGTGCTCGGGGTATATGATGGCGATAAGCTGGTGGTGAACTGGCGGGTGTCCACCGACCGGCAAAAAACATCGGACGAGTACGGCATGCTCATTCACAACCTGTTCAGCTTCCGGGGCCTTGACATGAAGCAAATTCAGGCCATTGTCATTTCTTCGGTAGTACCCCCGGTTATGGCGCCGCTAACCCGCATGGCGCAGCGCTATTTCGGCCTTGAACCGTTGGTGGTCGGTCCCGGTATTAAGACAGGGATTGCCATTAAGTACGAAAACCCGCGGGAAGTGGGCGCTGACCGCATTGTCAATGCCATTGCTGCTTACTCCAAGTACGGCGGGCCATCGATTATTGTTGACTTTGGTACAGCCACCACTTTTTGCGCGATTGCGGAAAACGGCGACTACTTAGGCGGCGCTATTGCTCCCGGCATTGGCATTTCGACCGAGGCGCTGTTCCAGCGAGCGGCAAAGTTGCCGCGGATCGAACTGTTAAAACCGAAAACGGTCATCTGCCGCAACACGGTTACCAGTATGCAGGCTGGCATTATTTACGGCTTTGTTGGGCAGGTCGACGAAATCGTTCGCCGCATGAAAGAGGAGCTGGGCGGCGATGCGCATGTAATCGCCACCGGCGGGCTGGCTGGTCTCATCGCTCAGGAATCGCGTACCATCGATGTGGTCGAGCCGCTTCTCACCTTAGAGGGATTACGGATCATCTACGAACGCAACCGCGCCTGACTAACGCGGGGCAACCTTCGGGTTGCCCTTGTTGTTTTCAGTACATACTAATAAGGGGTGAGAGGATGCGGATCGGTACGATTGAATTAGCCAATCCGGTAATTTTGGCGCCTATGGCCGGGGTGACCGATTTGCCCTTTCGGCTTTTAGCCAAAGAGATGGGCTGCGGGCTGGTTTATTCCGAGATGGTGAGCGATAAAGGACTGCTCTATAATAACGCCAACACTTTAAGCCTTATTCGGATCGACGAGCGCGAGCGGCCGGTAGCTATTCAAATTTTCGGCTCCGAACCGGAGAGCATGGCCGCCGCCGCTCGCATCGTTGCTCGGGCCGGCGCTGATATCATCGATATCAACATGGGCTGTCCCACCCCCAAAATTGTCAAGAACGGTGAGGGTGCCGCCCTGATGCGCCGGCCGGAACTGGCGTACCGCATCATCGCCAGTGTGGTGGAGGCGGCAGAGGTGCCAGTGACGGTGAAGATGCGCAAGGGGTGGGATGAGTCATCGATTAATGCCGTGGAAATTGCCCGGCTGGCCGAACGGGCTGGGGCCAGTGCGGTCAGCGTGCACGGGCGGACCCGGGAACAGTTTTATGCCGGCCAGGCCGACTGGTCGATTATTCGGGCGGTAAAGGAAGCGGTTACCATTCCAGTCAACGGCAACGGCGACGTGCGCACGCCCCAGGATGCGGCGCGGATGTTGACGGAAACAGGTTGTGATGGCATAATGATAGGGCGGGGAGCGCAAGGAAATCCTTGGCTGCTCAGACAGGTAGCCCACTACTTGGCTACCGGCGAAATTTTGCCTGGCCCGACGCTCCAGGAGCGGTTTAACATGCTGCTCCGTCACCTTGATATGCTGATCGAATATAAGGGTGAATATATCGGCATCCGGGAGATGCGTAGCCACGCTGCCTGGTATACCAAGGGTCTGCCCAATGCGGCGGATCTTAGGCGGCGGTTCAACCGGGCGGAAACCCGTCAAGATTTTTATACCATAATCAGTGAGTTTTTGTAGGTGATGCTAATGCCACCCATGCTGATTTTACCGGTAGCCAACGGCGTGCTACCGCGGCCCAATGGCGGGACAATCGCCGGCATGTTTGCCATGGAGCAGGGGAAAATGCTGGCCGAACTCGGGGTGGGCCGCGACCTTCTCGTTTGTCCCTGGGTGATGGATAGTCAGTCGCTTTATCCAGTAGGCGTACTGGCCCGGCTGGTAGACATAAGGCAGCATACCGTTATTGGCGAGCATGGCCAGGAACGGGCGGTGCTGCTGGCGGTTCTGGAAGGCCGGGAACATGCGCGCTGGCACAGTCTGCGCACGGCAGGGGGCTATATTTTTTCCAGCTCTGTCGAAGTGCTTGATCTGCAAGGGATGCGCAAGGAGTACCCGGTCATTTCCGGGGCGGGCTGGTCGCCGGCGGGCGGTTATACCGAATTTCGCGACAAGAGCGACATTCCGGTGACCATCTATGGTACCGATCTGATGACTGGTGAAGAAGTAAGTATAACGGCCAATCTGGGCGGCTTAGTCGAGCAGGAACAGGCTCATACCATCGAGCATGCTATCATCCGGGCCTTGAAAGTATACGGTCTGTGCTCGGTTCGGACGCTGCTCGCTTCCATTGCCAGGGAAACGGATGAGCTCAAACAGACCCTGGAATTTAGCATTAAATACACTATGCCTGAGTTTTTGGGCGTTACGTCAAGCGGCGTGTGCGGCAATCCAATGACTAACCTGGCCCACTTCTACTTGGCTAAAGAGTTTGTCGACAACGTACGGGCCGGTAAATCGCTGGATGCGTCGCTGGCCGCCGCCCGGCGGTCGACGATGTCGCAGCTTACCCAGGAATTGGGCTTGACGATGCAGCAGGGACTCAGGACGCTGCAAGGGCTGAAAAAGGGCATGAGCCATGACGATACGCCGCTCAAAGTCGAGACGTGTAAAAAGGTAATTAGCCGGTTCCCCTTTGAACCGTGGGGCTAACGCCCCGTTTTTTTTTTATTTTCCTGACGGTAGTTGGCAAAATAGCAGTCATTGAGCTGCAGTGAAAAAACTGGTACAATATGTATGTGAACAAGTTTGTGCACATATACTATGGCGAGGAGATGAACCCATGCTGCGGCGCATTGGCGATAAGATCGTCAATCGACAGAAAATTTACCAGGTGATTGACCAGATCCTGGAACTGCGCGGCCAAGGCATGTCTCAGCAAGAAGTGGCCAACCAGTTGGGGATCGACCGCACATTTATTTCCCGGCTGGAAACGATCGGGGAGGTACGAAAGGGGGCGCGCATTGCCCTCATCGGTTTTCCGATCAAAAACTGCCATGAACTGGAGGCGGTAGCCCGGCAGGAAGGGATTGACTACTGCCTGCTCATGTCCGAGCAGGAGCGGTGGCATTTTGTGGAAAGCAAGACAGGCGTGGAACTATTTAACCAGATAACGGAAATGATCGCGCTGCTGCGCCAATATGATATTGTTATCATTTTGGGGTCCAATATGCGCATTAAACTGGTTGAAACGCTGCTTGACAAAGAAGTGATCGGCATCCAAATTGGCGAATCGCCCATTGCGGACGACCGGTATGTTAATCCGGAAGACCTGCGGGCCATCATCCGCCAACTCAGGTACTGAGCAGGAGGCAACTATGATGAAACGCATAATAAGCGTCAGTCTGGGCTCTTCCCGGCGCAACCACAAGACCATCCAGCAATTTGCCGGGCAGACTTTTTCCATTGAGCGGATTGGCACCGATGGTGATAAACAAAAAGCGATTGAACTCATCCGCCTGTTAGACGGCCAAGTTGATGCTTTTGGCCTGGGTGGCACTGACCTGTACATTTATGCCGGCAATCGGCGCTACACTTTCCGCGAATCGGCGCAAATCGCCGCGGCCGCTCAAAAAACGCCCATTGTTGATGGTAGCGGCGTCAAGAACACGCTGGAGCGGCGGGTGGTCAGGTTTTTGGAAGAAAATGAAGTTTACCGGTTCCAAGGGAAAAGGGTATTGATAGTCTGCGCCGTCGACCGCTTTGGTTTGGCCGAAGCGCTGGTTAACGCCGGCAGCTCTGTTGTTTTTGGCGATCTCTTATTCGGACTGGGTCTACCGCTGCCTATCCGCAGTTTGGACGGCCTGGCTCGTTTGGCCAAAGTAGTAGCGCCGGTCATAACCCAATTGCCGGTTAGTTTCTTTTATCCAACCGGTGACCGGCAGCTTTCTTCCCGGCCGCGGTTTAGCCGTTATTTTACGGAAGCAGATGTTGTAGCCGGCGATTTTCACTTTATTCGCCGCTATATGCCGCCGTCGCTCGCCGGCAAAATCGTCATCACCAACACGATAACAGGCGAGGACGAAGCGCTGCTTAGGGAGCGGGGCGTAGCGACGCTGGTAACAACAACTCCCGATATGGGCGGGCGGTCTTTCGGCACCAATGTGCTGGAAGGAGTGGCCGTTGCGCTGGCCGGGAAACGGCCGGAGGAGCTAACTGCTGCTGATTATGACCGAATACTTAACGAGATGGGTATTCAGCCGACCGTAAAAAGGCTGAACCCGTAAGGAGGGATTGGCTTGGAAAAATTTGCGTTTATTATCCACCCGCTCACGGCCAAGGATTTTAGCCGCAAATTTCCCTTCGCTAAGAATTGGCCTGATCGCTTTGTGGAAGGCATAATGAAATACATACCGCCGTTTAAAGTTTCCGAAATTACGGGTGTCGTTTCCGATCATGCCGAGGCGCAGGGATGGTTTGTTGGTTGTCCGCTTACGTCGCGGCAGATGCTGGAAATGCCGGAGCCTTACGTCATAAAAAAAATTATTAAGGCCGGTAAAGTAGCGGAAAAATTAGGGGCTAAAGTTGTCGGCCTGGGAGCTTTTACCTCGGTTGTCGGCGATGCCGGAATTACGATTGCCAAGAATTTAAATATTGCGGTTACTACCGGTAACAGTTACACCGTAGCAACGGCATTGGAAGGCACCCGGCAGGCGGCGAAGCTGATGGGCAAGGATATTACGCAGGCCAATATTGTTATTTTAGGCGCCACCGGATCCATCGGGGCGGCTTGTGCTCAAATCCTAGCACGGGAAGCCCGTTATATGACGTTAGTCGCCCGCAACGAAAAAAAGCTGGAAAAACTTGCTGAACAAATTTTCCGTTCTACCGGATTAGCCGCGCGCGTAACGGCAAATACTAAATCCGCTCTAAAAGCAGCCGATGTCGTAATTGCTGTAACAAGCGCTGTCGACAGCATTATTGAGCCGGAGGACTTAAAGCCCGGTGCCATCGTCTGTGATGTGGCCCGCCCGCGCAATGTTTCGCGCCGTGTCGCCGAAATGCGCAATGACGTTTTGGTCATCGAAGGCGGCGTGGTGAAGTGCCAGGGGACGTAAATTTCGGCCTGAATTTTGGCTTCCCGCCTAAAACAGCCTACGCCTGTATGGCCGAGACGATGATATTGGCGCTCGAAGGGCGGTACGAGAACTTTACTTTGGGACGCGACCTAACGGTTAAGCAAGTCGAGATTATCGAACAATTGGCGCGTAAGCATGGTTTTAAGCTGGCCGGCTTCCGCAGCTTCGAGCGGGCGCTGACGCCGGAAGAAATTGCGGCAATTAAAGCAAATGCTACGGCGAAACAACGAGGTGAGGGAGAAAAGGAATTTGAAAATATTGACAAAGTCTTGGAAACGACCTATAATTAATGCCATAATATCAGGGCCTTATTCCTGAGTGATAAAAAGTGTCAAGTGTTCACTTGACACTATTTATATTGCCGTCTTGGGTCGTGGTCAAAAAGTGTAGAAAAAGAATAGAATAAAATAGGTTTTTGTACCGAATTATCAAGGAAAAGGGGAGCAAAAACACATGGCGGAAAAACAGACAATTCTTACCGTAGATGGTTTGAAGAAGATAGAGCAGAAACTAGAACACCTCAAATCGGTGCGTCGCCGCGAGGTAGCCGAGCGCATTAAGCAAGCCATCGAATTTGGCGATATCAGTGAAAACTCAGAGTACGAAGACGCTAAAAACGAACAGGCTTTCATTGAAGGGGAAATCCTTACCCTGGAGAAAATGTTGCGCAATGCTAAAGTGATTGACGAAGGCGAAATTAGCACTGATACGGTGACAATTGGCTCTACCGTTGTCCTTAAGGACCTTGAGTTCGGCGACGAGCTGGAATATACGTTAGTGGGCTCGGCGGAGGCTGACCCGATGGAGTTCAAGATATCCAATGAATCGCCGGTGGGCCAGGCAATTATGGGCCAGAAGGTGGGAAGCGTTGTTGAAGTGAATGTTCCCGCCGGCATACTGAAATATAAAATTTTAGAGATTAAACGGAGCTAATATTTGCTAATCATGGGGGAGAGTACATGGCCGAAAAAATGGAACAACCAATACAAACCCAAGAAGAATTAAATGAACTGATGCGGGTGCGGCGCGAAAAATTGGCGGCTATTGCGGCTCAGGACATTGAGCCCTATGGCCGCAAATATAATTTTAGCCACCATGCCGCCGATGTTCTGGCTGACTTTGCCGCCCTGGAAGGGCAGACCGTCCGCCTTGCCGGCCGGATTATGGCGATTCGCGGTCACGGCAAGGCTACGTTTGCCCATTTAATGGACATGTCCGGCCGGATTCAAGTGTATTTTCGCCAGGACGTATTAGGCGAAGCTGCTTACGACTTTTTCCGCCTCCTGGATATCGGCGATATCATTGGCGTTGAAGGTGTTGTATTTAAGACGCAACGGGGCGAGATAAGCGTTAAGGCGACCAGTTTTGAAATCTTGGCCAAATCGCTCCGGCCGTTGCCGGAAAAGTGGCATGGCCTTAAAGACGTAGAAACGCGCTACCGCCAGCGCTACTTGGATTTGATCGTCAATCCGGAGGTGCGCAACACTTTTGTATTGCGGAGCCGCATTATTCAGGCAATGCGCCGCTATCTGGACAGTAAAGGCTTTTTGGAAGTCGAAACGCCGATGATGCATCCGATCGCCGGCGGGGCGGCGGCGCGTCCGTTTATTACTTACCACAATGCTTTGGATATGAACTTATATATGCGAATTGCCCCGGAGCTATATTTAAAACGGCTTATTGTCGGCGGGTTTGAGCGGGTATATGAAATCGGCCGGGTCTTTCGCAACGAAGGCATTTCTATCCGGCATAATCCGGAATTTACTCTAATGGAACTTTACCAGGCTTATGCCGATTACCAGGATATTATGAAAATTACCGAGGAAATCATTGCCCAGGTGGCGCTGGATGTCTTGGGAACGACGAAAATAACTTACCAGGGGCAGGAGATTGACCTTACACCGCCATGGACCCGCATGACAATGACGGAAGCCATTTTGAAATACAGCGGTGTCGACTTTTCCACAGTCAAGACGGTGGAAGAAGCGCGGGCCATCGCGGACCGTCTTGGCGTAGTCTACGAAAAAAAGGACGGCATTGGCAATATTCTTAACAATGTCTTCGAGGAAGTCGCCGAAAAACACCTAATACAGCCTACCTTTATCATCGGCCATCCGGTGGAGATTTCGCCCCTTGCCAAACGCAACAAGGACAACCCGGCCATTACCGACCGGTTCGAAGCTTTTATTTTTGCTCGGGAGATGGCCAATGGCTTCTCTGAGCTCAATGATCCCATTGATCAGAAAGAGCGGTTCCTTGCCCAGGTAGCGCAGCGCGAATCGGGTGACGATGAGGCCCATATGATGGATGAAGATTATGTAATTGCTCTCGAATACGGTATGCCGCCCACCGGCGGGTTAGGGATTGGCATCGACCGGCTGGTTATGCTTCTTACCGACAGTTATTCCATTCGCGATGTCATTCTCTTTCCCCATATGCGTCACCGCGAAGGCTAACGGTATAGCTCCCCTCGGGCCGACCGAGGGGAGTATTTTATTAATGGTTAAGTATCGCAAATTTTTATCTATTTTGACAATATAGTCTGTGTGCCCTTGACAAGCCATGTTTGTTTATGCTAACATAACTATGCACCGGCGGTGTAGTTAAAATAAGAGCTGAGCTGTTGACAAAACTGACCTGCGGTGCTAGTATAATAAATGTCGCCTCGATTGAAGTAAACTCGGGCGAATGGCTACCAAAATTAGTATATTGACATAACCGAGTGATTGTGTTAATATAATTGAGTCGTCGCTGCGGCGAACGACAAAAATT